>CAXNFZ010000070.1:0-11470 GCA_964201495.1 Chloroflexota bacterium
CGGCCAGCTCGAGCTGGATCTCTCGCCGGAACACTTCGGTTTTCTGGAAAGTGCGGCCGATCTGGTCGGCCGGCCTGAAGCGTTGCGCGAGCGCATGGCTGCCGAGGGCTACCTGTTCCTGCCCGGGCTGCTGAATCGCGAAGATGTGCTGGCGGCGCGGCGTGTATGCGCCGAACGACTGGCTGCAAAAGATCTGCTCGTGGAAGGCAGCGATCCGATGGACTGCCTGATCCGCCCAGGAGCAGACAGCGCCTTCGACATCAGCCTTGCCAAAGACAACGCCGAGCTGCTGCACGTGCTTTACGACGGACCGATGATGGCGCTGTTTGAACAGCTGGTCGGCGGCGACGTGCTGCATTTCGACTACACCTGGTTTCGCGCCGTATCGCCAGGGCGCGGCACGCCGCCGCACATGGACATCGTCTACATGGGCCGCGGCACGCAACGCCTGTACACCGCATGGACGCCCATCGGCGACGTGCCGTTGGAAACCGGCGGCCTGATCGTGCTCGAGCACAGCCACAAGCATGACCGGCTCAACGCCGGCTACGGCAGCAAGGATGTCGATACATTCTGCGAGAATCGTCGCGATCCCGGCTTCACCCAGATGGGCGGCGGCGGCAACATCCGCGCCGGCGGCGCGCTGAGCAACAACCCGGTGAAGCTGCGCGAACGACTCGGCGGCCGCTGGCTCACCGCAGACTTCCGCGCCGGCGATGTGCTGATCTTCAGCGTCTTTCTCGTGCACGCCAGCCTCGACAACCACTCGCAGTCGATCCGCCTGTCGTCCGATTCGCGCTACCAATCGGCTTCCGAACCAGCCGACCACCGCTGGATCGGGCCCAACCCGATCGCACACGGGCCGGAAGGCAAGCGCGGCATGATCTGCTGAGCACCGACTCCGCATCACAGCAGGCCACGCCGTTGCCCCTGCAGTCCGCACTGAACATCCGGAGGACCTCCGGGCAGCAGCGTGCACAGCGTATCGCTGCGAAATGTTCGTTTGTCCGAATCTCTGTTTGTCAGTACAATCGCCCTCCGGTATGGCTATCAACGACCTTCTGACCGTAACTGCGCCCGTAATTTGCGCCATCGGCGGCACTTTGCTGCTGCTGATCGACATTGCCGTTCCAAAAAACAGCAAGAGCACTACCGCATGGCTGGCGTTCGCCATCATGCTCCTGGCCCTGCTCAGCGTCCCGGTGCAATGGGGCGGAGACACTGGCACCGCCGGCTTCGCCGGCATGGTCGCCCGCGATGGATATTCGCTCTTTCTCGACGGCCTGCTCGCGCTGATCGGCGCCTTGACGGTGCTGCTGACGCTGCGCTACAACGAGGCGCGCGGTCTCGTTCGCGGCGAGTTTTACCCGCTGATGCTTTTCGCACTCAGCGGCATGATGCTGATGGGTCACGCCACGAACCTGATCGTGGTCTTCGTCGCCGTCGAGCTGCTGTCCATCCCGCTCTACGTGCTGTGCGGTTTCGCCCGCCCGCGCGTCGACAGCGAAGAAAGCGCGCTGAAGTACTTCCTGCTCGGGGCATTCGCTTCGGGCTTCCTGGTCTATGGCATCGCGCTGATCTACGGTGCGACCGGCACGGTCTCGCTGCCGGAGCTCACCGCCCTGCTGGCCGGCAGCATGCCACAGGATTCCGCCCTGCTGTTCGCCGGCGTTGCGCTGCTGCTGGTCGGTCTGAGCTTCAAAGTTGCTGCGGCACCCTTTCATATGTGGACGCCCGATGTCTATGAAGGCGCGCCGACAACGGTAACGGCATTCATGGCCAGCGCCACGAAAGTCGCCGGCTTCGCCGCCATCCTGCGCATCTTCCTATTCGGCCTGGCGCCACTGATCGAAACGTGGCAGGCGCCGATCGCCGCACTCGCGCTGCTGTCGATGGTTATCGGCAACGTGATCGCGCTCGCGCAGACCAATCTCAAGCGCATGCTGGCCTACTCAAGCATCGCGCACGCCGGCTATGTGCTGGTGGGCGTCGCCGCCGGCGGCGAATCAGGCGCAACCGCTGTGCTCTTCTACCTGGCCTCGTATGCACTTACGTCGCTGGCAGCCTTCGCCGTGCTGATCGCGCTCAGCTCAGGCGATGTGGAGAACCACTCGCTCGAAACATACGCCGGCCTCGGACGCCGCAAGCCGCTGCTCGGATTTGCGATGGCCGTGGCGATGCTCTCGCTGCTTGGCATTCCGCCGACAGCCGGATTCTTCGGTAAATATTTCCTGATCACCGCCGCCATCGGCTCGGGCCTGACCTGGCTGGCGATCGCACTGGTGATCACAAGCGTGATCTCGGCCGGCTTCTACCTGCGCGTGATCATGACCATGTATATGAAGGAAGCTGCGGACGACGCAGCCCCCATCGGCTCCAACTGGCCGCGCGCGCTGGCAGCATTGACTGCCACCATCGCCACGCTCGGCATCGGCCTGCTCGCCTCGCCGCTGCTTGACCTCATCACCAGCGGCCTCAAAAACATCGTGCGGTAAAGTAGAGGAGCGTCTTCAGACGGCTTCCGCGTCAGCTCAGCAACGTTACACATGCCCGCCCCCTCCAGGGCGGGCATGTGCAGTTCAGGAAACCACGCCACCAGCAACAGGGCGTTTCAATTCGGGAGGATCGGGAGGATATTGATGGCTACTCAAGTGCAACTCGCAAATTTCATCGACGGAAAATGGGACAACGTCGCCAGCGCTTATCAGGACGTGAAAAATCCGGCCACGGCGCAGGTGATGGCACAAGTGCCGCTCTCGCCGGCTCAGGCGGTTGACGCAGCCGCACAAGCCGCAGCGAAGGCATTCAAGGAATGGCGTCGCACTCCGGTCGGTGAGCGCATCCAGTTCCTGTATCGCCTGAAGGCGCTGCTCGAGGCCAATCGAGATGAGCTGGCTGGGGTGATCACCAACGAAGCGGGCAAGACATTTGTCGAGTCAGTCGCTGAAATCACCCGCGCAGTAGAAAACATCGAAGTCGCTTGTGGTGCACCGGTGATGATGCAGGGCATCAACAACGAGGACATCGCCCGCGGCATCGATGAGCACATGATTCGTCAGCCACTCGGCGTCGTCGCTGCGATCACGCCGTTCAACTTTCCCTGCATGGTGCCGATGTGGTTCCTCCCCTACGCTGTCGCCACGGGCAACTGCTTCATTCTGAAGCCGTCCGAGCGCGTGCCGATGAGCGTGCAGCGCATCTTCCAGCTCATCGAACAGGCTGGCTTCCCGGCAGGTGTGCTGCAGGTTGTCAACGGCGGCAAGGAAGTGGTCGATGCGATCCTGGATCACCCGCTGATCCGTGCTGTCAGCTTCGTCGGCAGCACCCCCGTTGCGCGCTACATTTATCAGCGCGGCGCCGCGGCGGGCAAACGGGTGCAGGCGCAGGGCGGCGCCAAGAACCCGGTGGTGATCATGCCCGATGCGGACATGGACACGACCACGCGCATTGTCGCTGATTCGGCGTTCGGCTGCGCCGGCCAGCGCTGTCTGGCCGCGTCAGTTGGGATCACCGTCGGCGGCGCGCGCAACGTGTTTCTTGAGCAGCTGGCCGACGCTGCAGCGTCGCGAAAAGTCGGCTACGGCCTGGACAAGGCCACGGAGATGGGCCCGGTCATCACTCAGGAAAGCAAGGCGCGCATCGAGAAGCTGATCGCGCTGGGTGAATCGGAAGGCGCGAAGGTCGTGCTGGATGGGCGCAATCGCAAGGTCAGCGGCTACGAGGACGGCAATTTCGTGTTCCCAACGCTGCTCGATGGCGTGCCGGCCGGCAGTGAGCTCGCGCGCACGGAGATCTTCGGCCCGGTATTCAGCCTGATGCACGCCGATTCCATCGAAGACGCCATCGCGATGGTGAACGACCGCTCGTACGGCAACGCTGCATCGATCTTCACCACCAGCGGCGCCACCGCGCGCCAGTTCCGCTACGAAGTCAACAGCGGCAACGTCGGCATCAATATCGGCGTCCCAGCCCCGATGGCCTATTTCCCGTTCAGCGGCTGGCGTGACAGCTTCTTCGGGGACCTGCATGCGCAGGGCTTCCATGGCATCGAGTTTTACACCGAAACGAAGGTCGTCATCGAGCGCTGGCCGCGCGAGTGGAGCCGGAAGTTCTGAGGCATTGCACATTGCATATTGCATATTGCATATTGCATATTGCATATTTCACGTTCGAGCATGCAATGTGAAATGTGCAATGACAAATCTGAAATGAAAAGAGTAGCTCTCTACCTCCAGGACCGTCACTCGCTGCAGGACGGCATCAAATACGTGCAGTACGCCGAAAACAAGGGCTTCGAAGCGGTGTGGCAGGCGGAAAGCCGCCTGGTGCGCGACGCGATCGTGCCGATGGCCGCCTTCGCCGCGAGCACGAAGAAAATCAAGGTCGGCTCCGGTGTCATCAACAACTGGACCCGCAACATCGGCCTGCTCGCATCCACCTTCCTGACGCTGGACGACCTTGCGCCCGACCGCATCATCTGCGGCATTGGCGCGTGGTGGGATCCGCTGGCGAAGAACGTGGGCATCGAACGCCGTAAGCCGCTGCTGGCCATGCGCGAAACAGTCGAAGTGATGCGCAGGCTGCTGCGCATGGAGAACGTCACGTTCCACGGCGAATTCCACAACGTGACCGGCATCGAACTCGATGTCGTCCACGGCCGCAAGGAGCCGCGCAACGTACCGATCTTCATCGGCGCCACCGGCGACCAGATGATGGAGCTGACCGGCGAAATCGCCGACGGCGCGGTGCTGAACTACTGCGTGGCTCCGGAATATAACGACAAGGCCATGGAGCTGCTCGACCGCGGCGCTCGCAAGCGCGGCCGCACGGTCGCCGACATCGACCGGCCGCAGCTGATCGTCTGCTCGGTGCACGAAGATCGCAAGAAAGCCATCGAAGACGCGAAATGGCTGTTGACGCAGTACGTCGCGCAGCAGCCGCATATCGCAAAGGCCAGCGGCGTCAGCGACGACGTCATCAAGCAGGTCCAGTCGATCCTCGGCTGGCCGGCGACGAAAGATCAAGTCGCGCAGGCCATGCAGTACATCCCCGACGACTTCGTGCTGAAGATCTCGGCCACCGGCACTCCCGATGAGGTCCGCGCCAAGGTACAGCAGTACGTCGACCGCGGATGCACCTGCCCGATTCTTTATCCGATGGGCGATCCGTACAAAATGATGGACGCGTTCGCCGTGGCATGAACGACGACCAGCGACTGATGACCGAAGGCAAACGACCACCGACGCCGCACGCGTCGGTGAATGCGTTCGTTGCTGAGCTGCTGCGCCGCCTGAATACGCAGCTCGGCGACGAGCTGCTCGGCCTGTACGTCGACGGCTCCCTTGCGCTGGGCGACTTCGACGAGCACAGCGACGTCGACTTCGTTGCCGTCACGCGCCGGCCGATCGCCCAGCAGGCCTTCGAGCGCCTGCAGACGATGCACGACGAGCTGGCGCGGCTGGATTCGCCGTGGGCGACGCAGCACGAGGGATCGTACCTGTCGCTGCACGAGCTGCGCCGCTACGATCCAGCGCACGCATCGCATCCAAACATCGAGCGCGGCAATGGCGAGCGGTTAAAGTGGGCGACACATGACACCACGTGGAACGTGCACCGCCACATCCTGCGCGAACGCGGCATCGTCATCAAGGGACCGCCGCCGCGGTCTCTCCTCGACCCAATCGACTTCGACGAACTGCGCGCGCACATGAAACGCTGCATGCTCGACTGGCCGGGAGTACTCGTGCAGTACAGCCACCTTCCCATCAGCTCGCGCGGTTATCAGTCCTACATCGTGCTGACGGTGTGCCGCATGCTGTGCACCATCGAACGCGGCGAAATATGCTCGAAACTGGCGGCGGCAAACTGGGCGCAGGAAACCCTCCATGAGCCATGGTCAGAGCTGATCGCACACGCCTGGATTGGCCGCAGTCAGGCCGATGCACCTGCGGATCCCGCAATAGTCGCGCTCACGCGTGCATTCATCTCATTCGCGCTGGAACGCAGTCATGCGTCGTAGACTGTAGCGAACCTGATTCGTCGTGGTCTGCGCGGGTGTGTTCACAGTCAGAGGCAGTCATAGTTCGCAGGTTTCTCTCTACCTGGATTTAACCGCTCCCCAGATGGTCGCACAGTTACGACGAGCGGGATAGCGGGATAGCAGGATAGCAGGATAATGAAGCCGTTGTCGAAAACATCCGCTTTTCTCACGCTGCTCTGCGCACTAAGCCTTGGCGCATGCATGGCTCCGCCGACGATGAGCGTGCACGACGAAGCACAAAGACAAAAGCGCCTATGGCTCGCGCAAGATATCACGCGCTACGAAGTCGTCTGGCTGTTGCTCGAAGGAGATGACGAAGCACCGGACCGCTACCGCAGTGTGCGCGTGGTGAATCGCAGCGTACTTGACACGCGCTGTCCGAACGACCGCTGTCCGGAGAAACATCTGCGTGACCTGCGCACCATTGAGCAGGTATTCGAGATGATTTCCGTCGCCGCTGAGCAGTGTGACATCGTCGTGCAATATCACGAGGCGTTGCACTACCCGACTTGGATCCGTGCTGATTGCGCCCGCAGCAGCCAACCCAATTTCCGCATCTTCCTGCGCGGGTTCTCCGCCGACTAAACTGACGCACCCACTCAGGCCATTCGATATCCGATCGCCAAATACTTTTTTCGTCTTTTTGAGAAAGCAGCAATGAATTTTGCGGAAAATATCGACTTAGGCCTGAATGGTTACGAGAGGAATCGATCTGGGTATGCGCTCTTATACTGGGTATGCGCTCTTATAAACGACAGATTCGCCTGACTCATCTGCTGGTTGAACTTCTGGCTCACCGAATGACGACAGAATTCGCACTTCAAACCCAACGCCTGCGGCTGCGCCGCCTGACCGTAAACGATTCAGAATTCATTCTTACTCTTTATAACGACCCCGATTTCATCCGCAATATTGCTGATCGCGGTCTGCGCACCCTCTACGACGCCCGAGTGTTTATCACTCGCGCACCTCGCTCTGCCTATGCGAATATCGGTTATGGGCTGCTGTGTGTGGATGAGATAGCCAGTGATCAGGCAATCGGCGTCTGCGGTCTCGTCAAGCGCGACGAGCTGCCGGACAGCGATCTCGGCTTTGCACTGCTGCCGAAGTGGCGCAAGCGCGGCTACGCGCACGAAGCAGCAGCGGCAGTGGTCGACTTCGCACGGCATGCCCTGTGTCTGCCCAGACTACTTGGCATCGTCCTGCCCTCCAACATGCCTTCTATTCACGTGCTCGAAGCCGTCGGCATGCGCTTTGTCCGTCCGCTGCCCTGGCCGGCCGACGGCAGCACCGTAAGCCTATTCGCCGTTGACCTGCTCAAAAACCTTACGCCAGCCGCAGCAACCGATCCCCCGCCGCCAGCATGACACGCCCCAGCAGACGGACTACGCCAAGCCGGGAGCGACTCCCCAGCACCATCTCGCTTCGGCCTTCCACCACCGCAGACTTGGACTCTCGGCGCGACGCAGCACGCTCCGTGTCAATCGACACTTCAGCCACACTGCGCTCCCATGCCCAGACGCACATGCCGTCGTCCGTCATCTCGACATGAAAGCAGCCCGCCTCATTGCTTGAACCCACAACGTGTGCAGTCTTGCCATCCGGGATCCGATACACGTCGCCCCACGGCTCGAGTATGAATGTCACTGCCTGACCAGTGGAATTTTGCAGATGCACCTTCGACACAAATTTCATGTCTATGCCTTCCCCATGTGCAGGAGTCGCTTCGCCGCTTCCTCACTCACCGGCGTCACAGACAACCGCATTCCCTTGCGCACCACCATCAGCTCATCCGGTGTGAAGCATTCTTTCAATATTCCCAGCGACACCACTGTCGCAAATGCTTCCATGAATCCAATCCGCACCGTCTGCCACCGCGCGTTCGCCGGCGTGCTCTTCGGATCAAAATACGGTGACGCCGCATCGAACTGAGTCGGATCATCAATCAACGTCTCCGACACCCGGGCCAGCCCCACCACCCCCGTCGGCTCAGCATTCGAGTGGTACACAAACACCGCATCCCCAATCTGTGCCGTACGCAGATAGTTGCGCGCCTGGTAACTACGCACCCCATCCCAAACAACATCTCCAACCCGCTGCAGGTCGGTAATGCTGAATACAGACGGTTCGGTTTTCAAAAGCCAGTAATTCATCCTCGACTCGCAACGCTCCACTTCACCCGATCACCAAACATGATGAGATCAGCTTCTCCACTACAACTTCTCCACTACAACACACCGGCCTGCTCCGAGGTGAGCAGACACAATGCGCTGTGGCGCTTGAAAATTAGCTGGCCTGAGCAGTCATAACAGGCCAATCCAGCGCTTTCGCAAGCGCTGGATATCGAATTTGCGGCTCCTACTCTTCAGGCTCCTCGCCGTCGTCTTCACCCGGTTCAGGCTTGGTGGCCGAAACGGCTTTCGTAGCCCCACCCGCACTGATCGTCTCGCGTACTTTAGCCTCGATTCGCTCCGCCATCTCCGGATGCTCCGTGATGTAGTTCTTTGCGTTGTCGCGACCCTGGCCAATGCGCGTGCCCTCGAACAGAAAAAACGCCCCGCGCTTTTCAACGATCGCCATCTGCGTCGCCACATCCAGCATGTCACCGATGATGCTGATGCCCTCAGCAAACATAATGTCGAATTCACATTCCCGGAACGGCGCAGCAACCTTGTTCTTCGTCACACGTACGCGCGTGCGGCCGCCCGTTACCTCACCGCCATTTTTAATCGCCTGAATGCGCCGCACATCCAATCGCACCGACGCATAGAACTTCAGCGCCATGCCACCCGTCGTCGTCTCCGGGTTGCCATACATCACACCGATTTTCTGACGCAGCTGGTTCGTAAACACGACACACGTGTTCGTCTGCTTAATGATGCCCGTCAACCGACGCAGCGCCTTGCTCATCAAACGGGCCTGCACACCCGGCTGCTGGTCCGTAATCTCGCCCTCGATTTCCGCCTTCGGCACCAGCGCCGCTACCGAGTCGATCACCAGAACGTCGACCGCACTCGAACGAATCAGCTGCTCAGCAATATCAAACGCCTGTTCACCCGTGTCCGGCTGAGAAATCAACAGGTTCTCGATGTCCACGCCGCACTTGGCCGCATACGTCGGATCCAGCGCATGCTCCATGTCGATATACACGGCCACGCCGCCGCGCTTCTGCGCCGACGCCACAATATGCTGGCACACTGTCGTCTTGCCCGATGCCTCCGGCCCGTAGATTTCCACGATGCGACCGCGCGGCACACCACCCACCCCCAGCGCGATGTCCAACGTCAACGCACCGGTCGGAATGACTTCCACTTTCATGTTCGCCGCATCCCCCAGCCGCATCACCGCCCCGTCGCCATGCGATTTCAAAATCGTCGCAAGCGCAATATCGAGCGCCTTCTTCTTTCCATCTGCTGGTGCCATCTTCACTAGATCTCCTTGAATTCTTTTGCTGCGCCGACGAATGCGCCGGTCGCGTCACTTTTTCACCGAACCTGCCCGTGCTCAACCCATCTACTCAGCCTCAAATCAATACTTCCCAGGAAAACACGATCCAGCTGCTCACGGCTGCTCACCGGCAGCACGTTTCATAATCGGAAATAGGTTGACATAAGTAACTTCCTGCGAACATGTTCATCCGCTGCGACTCAGTCCTGTTGGAATCCTCGCGTGCCTTCGGTAAACCAGGCTTTTTTCGCTGCAGCCCCAGCGACACGGAACCAACTAGAACGATTGTTCTAGTATATCGCCGATGACCAAGAATGACAAGAGCCAGCGAGGTGCGTCGCCGGCTCTTGTCAGAAATCGTCAGACTTCGAAACCAGTTGAATGCCTGAATCAGTAACTACTCAGGCCTAAATCAGTATTTCCCGCGAAACGCGCATTCGGAACTGCGCATGCAGGTCACACCCGCGCAATTCAGGATTCTTTTCAGCGACACTCCCTGCGCCGCTACGGTCCTGCTACGACAGGATCAGCTGATCCCGCTCCGGCCCGACGCTCACGATCGTAATACGCACCTCACACAACTGCTCGATGCGCGCCAGATACGCCTTCAGATTCGCCGGCAGCTCGGCCAGCGAGCGCATGCCGCTGACATCCTCGCTCCAGCCCGCGATCTCTTCATACACCGGCTCACAACGCGCCAGCACGGCCGTGTCCTGCGGAAAATCATCGAGCATCGCGCCGTCTACCCGGTAACCGACGCAAATCTTCAACACGTCCAGCCCCGACAGAATATCGAGCTTGGTCAACGCCACTTCCTGCATGCCGTTGATCTGCGCGGTATACCGCAATGCCACTGCATCGAACCACCCCACCCGTCGCGGCCTGCCAGTCGTCGACCCATATTCGTCCCACGGATTGGCTCCGGTGCCGCGCAGCCGCAGCGCCATCTCACCCTGCAACTCCGTCACGAACGGTCCGCCGCCCACGCGCGTGGCGAACGCCTTCGCCACACCCACGACGCGCGTAATCGCCTGCGGCGGCACCGCCAGCCCTGTAATCACACCGCCGACTGTCGCACTCGACGACGTCACAAATGGATACGTGCCGTGGTCGATGTCCAGCAGCGCCGCCTGCGCCCCTTCCGCCAGAATGCGCTTGCCTTCGGCCAGCGCCCGATGCAGGATATGAAACGTGTTGTCAAGATACGGCGCAAGCTGCCGCGCCGCATTCGCATATTCAGCCGCCAGTTCGGGCGCATCAAGCTCCCCTCGGCCGTAATCCCGCGTCAGAACCCGATTCACCTGCTCAGTATGCTTCGCCACTGCATCGCCGAACGCCTCCGGGTCGGCCATCAGCCCAGTACGAATGCCGGTGCGCGACGCCTTGTCCATATACGCAAAGCCGATGCCGCGCTGTGTGGTGCCAATACCGCCGCCAGCCGCTTCACGCGCCGCATCCAGCGCAATATGTCCAGGCAGAATCACGTGCGCCGACTGGCTGATTCGCAGTCGCCGTGGCGTCACCTCAATTCCTGCCGCCCGAATTTCCGCCATCTCTTTCAAAAGATTGCGCGGGTTCAGAACGACGCCGTTGCCGAGCACGTTCACGCACGTGTCCCGAAAAATTCCGGACGGCACCAGGTGCAGCTTCACCACCTGGCTGCCAATCGTGATCGAATGTCCGGCGTTGTCACCGCCGTTGAAACGCGCGACGATGTCGGCGTCCTGCGCCAGAGCGTCGACGATGCGGCCCTTGCCTTCGTCACCCCACTGCGCACCGAGTAATACTGTGATTGCCATCGGACGGAATTGTACGACGGGGAGGGCGGATCGTGATAGTGATAGTGATGGTCGATAGTAGGTAACTACTCAGGCCTAAATCAGTATTTCCCGCGAAACGCGCTATTCCTTCCCCCGAAGGGGGAAGGAATAGCGCGTTTCGCGGGAAATACTGATTTAGGCCTGAGTAGTTACCTATCACTTC
>CAXNFZ010000071.1:0-11280 GCA_964201495.1 Chloroflexota bacterium
CGAAGAACGCGAAGAACGCGAAGAACGCGAAGAAGCCTGAATTCTGGCACCGAAGAATCTTCTGCGAGCCAGGGCGTGGAAAAGTCATAAAGATCGTTTTCCTTTGCGTTCTTCGCGGCTTCGCGTGAGGAAAATCTGCTGTCGAAATCTGCCCCTCGCTGCGGATGCCCCCAGGCGTTCGTCGAGCACACGTGATTATGCCGATCCTGCCGCTTTCGCCGCGTCGATAAACGCGCGCACTTTGGCGTGGTCCTTGCGGCCTTTGCCGGCCTCGACGCCGCTGGCGACATCGACGCCCCACGGCTGAGCCGCGCGCACAGCCTGGCCGACATTTTCCGGAGTAAGCCCGCCGGCCAGCAGGATGCGATAGCGCCGCGCCAACTGTGTGGCGAGCGCATCGTCGGCTCGTTGACCGGTGCCGCCGTAGAGCGTCGGGTGGTCGGCTTCGAGCAGCAGCTGTGGTGCTGCGTCGGCTGGCATGAGTGAAGCGAATATCTCGGCATGTTCTGCGTGACGCACGACTTTGTATGCGCGCTTGTTGATTGCTGTGAGCACGTGTGTCGGCTCGTTGCCGCTCAATTGCGCCAGATCGAGCAGTGCTTCGTCGAGCACTCGCTGCATGAATGCGGCGTCCTCGTCGACGAACACACCGACGAGCCTGGGCCGCACTGTGCGCGCTCGCAGCACCTGCGCGATTTCGCGCGCGCCGGATGTGCCGATGCTGCGCGGGCTGGCTGGAAAGAAAATGAAGCCGAGCATGTCTGCGCCGGCGTCAGCCGCGCACAGTGCATCGTCGAGGTTGGTAATGCCGCAGATTTTCACGTGCATGAGACGGATGGTATTGCAGATTTCAGATTTCAATCTGAAATCTGAAATCTGGTAACTACTCAGGCCTAAATCAGTATTTCCCGCGAAACGCGCTATTCCTTCCCCCGAAGGGGGAAGGAATAGCGCGTTTCGCGTTGGAAAATGGATGGCCTGAGTAGTTACGAAATCTGCAATCTGAAATACTAGAATCCCCTTCGTGTCCGTTCCTGAACATCTCGAACCGGTAGTGCGCAATCTGCCTGCGCTGCCAGGCTGTTATCTGTACCACGACAAGAAAGACGAGGTGATCTACGTCGGCAAGGCGGTCAACCTGCGCAACCGTGTGCGGTCGTATTTCAACGACAGTGTGACTGACGACAAGACGCGGCGGCTGGTGCGCGAGATTGCCCGCATCGAATTCATGGTGCGCGGCAGTGAACTCGAAGCATTGATCCAGGAAGCCGAGCTGATCAAAAAATATCGGCCGCGTTTCAACATTCTGCTCAAGGATGACAAGCGCTATCCGTATCTGAAAATTACCTGGCAGGATCATTTTCCCACGGTGATGGTGACGCGGCGTTTCGAAAAAGATGGATCGCGCTATTACGGGCCGTATTCGAATGCCAAGGCGGTATACGCCACGCGCGATGTGCTGCGGCGCATCTTCCCCTTCCTGAACTGTGATCGCGTGATCACCGGAAATGATGCGCGGGCGTGCATGTATTTCGACATCAAGCTCTGCAGCGGGCCGTGCATCGGTGCGATTCAGCGTGCGGAGTACCGCGCCAATATTCAGCGTTTGTGCGATTTTCTCGAGGGTAAGAGTGAGCAGGTGATTGCCGATCTGCGCGTGCGCATGGAGCGGGCGGCGGAGAACATGCAGTTTGAGCGCGCAGCGGAGATGCGTGACCAGCTGCGTGCGCTCGAGACAATCGTGCAGAAGCAGCGCATCGTCAGCGGCGTGAGTTCGGATCAGGACGTGATCGCATTTGCGCGTGACGAGGGTGAGACGTGCGTCGAGGTGCTGTTCATTCGTGGAGGCAAGCTGCTTGGGCAGGAGTATTTCGTGCTGGATGGCGCCGATGGCGAAAATGATCAGTCCGTGCTGAATGCGTTCGTCGAGCGGTTCTACGAGGAAGCGGCGTACGTGCCGCCGGAAGTGGTTCTGCCGCATGTGCTCGATGAGGCGCACATTCTTGAAAACTGGCTCGGGCGCAAACGTGGGGACAACGTGCAGCTGCGCGTGCCGCGGGCGCAGTCGCACGACGACGAACTGGTTTCACTTGCGCGGCAGAATGCGCGTGAGACGCTGTCCTCGCTTAAGGCGCAGTGGCAGGAGGACACGCTGCGGCAGGAGGCGGTGCTGAAAGAGCTGCAGGATGCGCTCGATCTGCCGCGTCTGCCGGCGCGCATCGAGTGCTACGACATCAGCAATTTCCACGGCACGGCGATCGTCGGCGCCATGGCCGTCTTCGTGCATGGCGTGCCCAAGAAGAGCGATTACCGACGCTTCAACATCACCGACCTGAAAGGTCCGAACGATTTTGAAAGTATGCGCCAGACGCTCACGCGTCGGCTGCAGCGATGGAAGGATGAGACGACGACGGACGCATCGCAGCGCTCCGAGAAGGCGTCCCGACTTCGCACGAAGTCCGATCCTTCGTGGGCGCTGCTTCCGGATCTCATGCTGATCGACGGCGGTAAGGGGCAGCTGTCGGTGGCGCGGGAGGTGCTCGAGTCTTTTCAACTGGCGCACGTGGTGCCGCTGGCGTCGCTGGCGAAGCGCGAAGAAGAAATATTCATGCCCGGCCGTCCTGCGTCGATTTTGCTGCCGCGCGGATCGCAGGCATTTTTTCTGGTGCAGCGTGTGCGTGATGAGGCGCATCGTTATGGCATCACAAGCCATCGGCGGCAGCGCAACAAGATCGGTCTGGCATCGCAGCTCGATTCGCTGGTGGGCGTCGGGCCGGCGCGGCGGCGGCTGCTGCTGAAGCGCTTCGGCTCGATCGAAGGCGTGCGCGCTGCGAGCATCGAGGCGCTGGCTGAGATCGTGCCGCACAAGGTCGCGCAGTCGATCAAGGACATGCTGTAGCCGCTACAGGTTCTTGCTGCGCACGAGCCGCAGTGCGATCAGCCCGCACAGGCTGGCGAGCATGCAGAACCAGAGCACGGGTTCGTAGCCCCATGCGCCGATGACGGCGCCGGCGAGCACGGGTGCGGCAGCGCGCGCCAGGCTTCCGCTGACGGACATCGCACCGTTGATCGCGCCATAGTTGCGCACGCCGTATGCGTCGGCTACGAGCGCGGCGCGGACCGGCGTGAGCACGCCGAAGCCGACGCCGAAACACAGCACGTACACCACGAGCGCCGGGTAGTCGGGCAGCGTGAGCAGCGCAGCGAAGGCCGCTGCCTGCAGCAGAAACAGGCCGTACGCGATTTTGCGGCGTGAAAACAGGTCGGTCAGCGGCGTCAATATTGTTCGACCCGCCACCTGCGTTACGCCGATGAGTCCGGCGGCCAGTGCAATGGCGGCAGGATCAAGGCCACGCGCGTGTTCGTAGGAAATAAAGTGCACACTGATGCCGTTCCACGCCAGCGTCGACAAAGTGAACGCAAGCGAAAGCATCCAGAAGTCTGCGGTGCGCAGGACGGCGGAAAGAGTTTGTGAGGGGGGATCGTTGTTTTCGATCGATGTGATTTCGTGCTGCTGAATATCACCGTCCGGGAGCAAGCCATGATCCTGCGGCCGCCTGCGCAGCAGCAGTGCGTGCAGCGGCACGGTGAGCGCCGCGAGAATTAATGCCAGGCACTGCAGGGCTGCACGCCAGCCGAAGTGAATCGTCAGCACGCTCGTCAGCGGAATAAACACCGTGCTGGCCAGCCCGCCGCCGAGCGTGATCAATGTGAGCGCCCTGCCGCGGCCGCGTCGGAACCATTGTGCGGCGATCCAGAATGCCGACTCGTACAGCACCATCGACATGACGATGCCGATCGCACACCACACGACATACAGAGCGGTCAGCGAAGTCACTTGTGACCATGCGTACACAAGCATTGCCGCGAGGAGCGATCCGATCGACATGAGCAGCCGCGGTCCGCGCTGATCGAGCCAGCGGCCGGCGATGGGCACGGTGAGCCCGTTTACGAACATGCCGAGTGAGTAGGCCCCGGTCGCCTGCACCGTGGTCCAGCCGAGCTCCGACAGCATCGGCGCGAGCACGACGCCGAACGCGTAGTACAGCACGCCCCAGCCGATGAGTTGTGTGACGGCGAGTGCACTGACTTGGACCCATCCGAAGTACGGTGCGCGCCGCGGATTCGGCGACATCATGCCGTCGTGATCGAGATGTCGCC
Organism: Chloroflexota bacterium; assembly: GCA_964201495.1. Classification (GTDB taxonomy): domain Bacteria; phylum Chloroflexota; class Anaerolineae; order J036; family Brachytrichaceae; genus CANJQH01. The sequence continues at coordinate 4,162 of CAXNFZ010000071.1, forward strand.
GAGCGATATGAGCCCGGTCGGTGTGCAGCAGGTCGGTTCGTCGGGCGTGCAGCACACGCCGGTTTCCGGCAGCACCAGGCGAACTTCGCGCGCCGCATGCCAGTCGCCGGCCAGCGCTGCCGTGACGGAGCGCGCCTGTTCGTAGCCGGTGAGCATGAGAAAGGTCGGCGCACGGCCGTAGCTTTTCATGCCGATGATGTAGAAGCCGGATTCGGACGCATGTGCGAGCTCGACGGCGCCGTGCGGTGGAACGGAGCCGCAGCTGTGCAGATTGGGATCGATGAGCGGCGCGAGCGCACGCGGCGCCTCGCAGCGATCGTCGATGTCGATGCGCAGTTCGCGGAGCATCGCTGTGTCGGGGCGGAAGCCGGCTGCACAGATGATGCGGTCGAACGGACCGAGCACGCGGTCGTCGTCGGCGTGCACGAGCAGAGATCCGTCTGCAGTGCGCGTGAGTGACGTGATGCGCACGCCGCGATGCAGCGGCACGGCGCCGCGACGCAGCAGATTTTCTGCGCGTGCGCCGAGCTCACCGCGGCCGGGCAGCTGATCGGCCGCGCCGCCGCCGAACATGAGGCCGAAGTCGTCGCGGCGCACCGCCCACTCTGCGTGTGTGGTCGGATGTGCGGCGGCGAGCTGCTCGAGATCGAGCACCGCCTGAAATGCCGAATGGCCGCTCCCGACGACGAGCACTCGTGCCCCGGAGTAGGTGCGGCGTTCGCTGCCGAGCACGTCCGGAATGCCGTAGTGGATGCGGTCTCGCGCCGCGGACTCGCCTGCCGCTGGCACGCCGTCGGCGCCGAGTGGATTGGGGTGGGTCCAGGTGCCGGATGCGTCGATGACCGCGCGTGCGCGCAGGCGTGTTTCGGATTCGTTCGTGTGCGCCGGACCGTGCACCAGATGCAGGACGAACGGCGCACGTTCACGTTTGCTGCTGGACAGTTTGTCGTGCCCGGCACGAGTGATGGCTCGCACGTGCGTGTGCGTGTGCAGGTGTGGCGCGATCTCTGGGAGAGCGGCGAGCGGCGCCAGATATCGGCTGCACAGTTCTGCTCCGGTGGGAAATGTCTCGGCTTCGGGCATCGTCCAGCCGGTGCTGGCCAGCAATTGTGCTGCGGTCTCATCGACGCAGTATCGCCATGGCGAGAAGAGCGGCACGTGACCCCACTGCATCACGCTGTGGCCGACGGACGGCCCGGCCTCGAGCAGCACGAACGGCAGACTGCGCTGCGCCAGATGCGCTGCGGCGGCGAGCCCGACCGGTCCGGCGCCGACGATGGCAATCGGAAGGTCGTTTGTGGATGTGGGGGAGGTATGTGTGATGGTCATGGGCATCGACGGGCGTTCAGCGCACCCGACAGACTGTAACTCTACCGCTTTGTAATGGTGACTATGTTAACGAGGTGTACTCGCAGTGTAGGGCGAATTTCGACAGCAGATTTGTCTCACGCGAAGGCGCGAAGAGCGCGAAGGAAAAAGCTTGTGATGGATTTTCCGTGCCTTCGCTTGAGAAAGTTTCTCCGGCGACGCAATTCAGACCTCTTGTAACTACTCAGGCCTAAATCAGTATTTCCCGCGAAACGCGCTATTCCTTCCCCCGAAGGGGGAAGGAATAGCGCGTTTCGCGTTGGAAAAATGGATGGCCTGAGTAGTTACGACCTCTTTGTGTTCTTCGCGTTCTTTGCGGCTTTGCGTGAGAAATGCATTCGCCCCAACGGCGGATGCCCGTCTAAAAAGGTGGTGTGGTAGCTTAAACGCATGTTCAGCGCAAAAATTGCTTCTGGAAGCACGGGGGACGAAGCGCTGGCCCGCGCTCGTGCACAGTGGATTGACGTTGGGCATCTGGCCTGGGACGCGGATGTGGAGTCGTGCGAGATCGTATGCTCGGACGAGGCGGGGTTGCGCATCGGTGTGGATGGACTCATCGGCGGCGTGCAGGTAAGGTTGTCCGAGTGCAGCGACGACGTCGGCGTCGGCGATCGATTTCCGCATCTGTCCGGGTTTCGCCTGTGGCAGGTGCCGCAGATGGTTCGTCAGCGGCTGGTTCATATGCTGACCTGTGCGCTGGCAGTGCAGGGGCGGGATGCCGACGGCGAAGTGTGCGCGGTGAGCGGCGTACAAATCGCAGGGGTGCTGGATTCGTTGTATGCGGGGATAGCGCGTGCGTCCCTGCGCGAAATGCCGCTCGGCGTGCATCATCGTGATGGGCGACCGTGGATTTCCGTCTGGGCGCCGACGGCGCAGGCAGTGGTGTTGCTGCTGCATGTGAACGGCATCGAGCAGTCTCCGCAGCGTTTCGCGATGCGACGTGACGAACCGACAGGGATCTGGCGCATTGAGGGTGAAGCGAGCTGGGAGCAGATGTTCTATCGCTTCGAGGTATCTGTGCACATGAATGCCGTCAGCGGCCTTGTGCGCAATATCGTCACGGATCCGTACTCGGTGAGCCTGAGCATGAACAGTCGATTCAGCCAGGTCATTGACATACGAGATCTGCAGTGGAAGCCGGACGGCTGGGACGACATGTATAAGCCCGGTCCTGAATCGCCTGTGGACGCGGTGATCTACGAACTGCATGTGCGCGACTTCAGCATCTACGACACGAGTGTGCCGGCCGAAGACCGCGGCCGATTTCGTGCATTCACTCACCGAGATTCGCTCGGCATGCGTCATCTGCAGCGACTGGCCGATGCCGGCATGACCCATGTGGAGCTGATGCCGACCTTTGATTTCGCCACCGTCGACGAGGACCCTGCGCGGCGCACCGAGCTCGACCCGGCGGCGCTGGCGCTGCTGCCGCCGGACAGTGAGGCGCAGACGACGGTCATTCGTGCCTTGACGGCGACCGATGGATATAACTGGGGCTACGACCCTTTTCATTACAACGTGCCAGAAGGCAGCTATGCGACGAACCTGCATGGTCCGCAGCGGGTGCGTGAGTTCCGCGAGATGGTGGCTGCGCTGGCGCGCGACGGCATGCACGTCGTGCTCGATGTGGTGTTCAATCACACCTTTGCCAGCGGCATGAGTGAGAAAAGCGTGCTGGATAAAGTCGTGCCGGGGTACTATCACCGGCGCAACCTCGATGGGGATATCGAGCGGAGCACCTGCTGTGAAAACACTGCATCGGAGCACGCCATGATGGAGCAGCTCATCGTCGACAGTGTGTGCTTCTGGGCTGTGCACTACAAGGTAGACGGCTTTCGTTTCGATTTGATGGGCCATCACATGCTGCGCAATATGCACGCGGTGCGCGCGGCGCTCGACGAGCTGACGCCGCTGCGCGACGGAGTGAACGGACGCCGGCTTCTGCTGCACGGCGAAGGCTGGAGCTTCGGTGAAGTGCAGGACAACGCGCGCGGCCGCAACGCATCACAGAGGAATCTCGGCGGAAGTGGAATCGGCTCATTCAACGATCGTCTGCGTGATGCAGTGCGTGGCGGGTCGCCGTTCAGCGACCCGCGTGCGGAAGGGTTCGCCAGCGGAATGTTCTATGAGAGCGGCATTGCGTCTGCGTCGGCAAGCCTGCAGCGCAGCCAGCTCGAAACGAGCGACTGGCTGCGGCTTGCGCTTGCGGGGACGTTGAGCACCTATGAATTGCAGACGCTGACGGGCGTGCACCGTGGTGATCAGATCTTGTATCGCGGCCAGCCCGCCGGATATGCCTATGAACCGGGTGAGGTGATCAACTACGTCGGAGCGCACGACAACGAGACGCTGTTCGACAAGATTCAGTGGGCGGCGCCGGATGAGGCGGACATCGAAAAGAGAGTGCGGATGCATCTGCTGGCGCTGTCGCTCGTCGTGTTCGCGCAGGGTGTGCCGTTTTTTCATGCCGGGGATGAACTGCTGCGTTCGAAATCGCTCGATGCCAACAGCTATAACTCGTCGGACTGGTTCAACGCGATCGACTGGACGCTGGCGAACAATGGCTGGGGACGCGGTCTTCCGCCGAGCGTGCCGCAGCATTGGGAGGAAGCTCGGACGCTGCTGCGCAACCCGGCGCTGCGTTCGAGTCCTGCGCATGCGGAATTCGTGCGCGATGTGTTCTGCGACATGTTGAGGATTCGTCGTGAATGCGAGTTGTTTCGACTGCGCACTGCGGATGCGATCAGGCAGCGTGTACGCTTCTGCAACTGCGGGCCGGAGCAGATTCCTGGCGTGATCGTGATGCGCATCGACGATGTGCAGGGTGCATATCCGGTTCTTGCGGCGTGGAATGCTTCCGGCTCAGATCGGCAGGTATATGTGCCGCTCGCCGTCGGCGTGCCGTTGGCGCTGCACCCACTTCTGCGCCGCTCTGCCGATGTAATCGTGCGGTCGTCGTCGTTCGACTCCGTGACGGGCATGCTGCAGATCCCCGGCTTGACGGCAGCAATTTTCTGCTGAATGCGTGTTTCGCGGGAAATATCGACTTTAGGTATGAGTAGTTACTCGGCCCGAGTAATTACACAAGGAGCACGTGATGGAAAGTCATGAAAAGACAGGCCGATCGGCGGCCAGCGTTGCAAAGCCTGAAAACGCGCTCGATACCGCACATGCGCAGTTCGAGCGTGCGGCGGAATTGCTTGGGCTGGAGCCCGGTGTTGCTGCGATGCTCAGGACGCCGCAGCGCGAGTTGAACGTGAGATTTCCGGTAAAGATGGACGATGGCTCGCTGCGTTGTTTCACCGGCTATCGTGTGCAGCACAACGACGCACGTGGTCCGAACAAGGGCGGCATCCGATTTGCGCCATACGTCGATCTCGATGAAGTGCGCGCGCTCGCGATGTGGATGACGTGGAAATGTGCCGTGGTGAACATTCCGTACGGCGGTGCGAAGGGCGGTGTGATTTGTGATCCCAGGGCACTGTCACTGCGCGAAATCGAGGAAGTGACGCGTCGGTATACGAATGCAATTTCGCCGGTCATCGGCCCGGACACTGACATCCTGGCCCCGGATATCGGCACCACGCCGCAGGTGATGGCGTGGATCATGGACGCATATTCGAAGCTGCGCGGCCACAGTGTGCCGGCAATCGTCACGGGCAAGCCGCTTCATGTGGGTGGTTCTGCCGGCCGCACGGAGGCTACGGGGCGCGGTGTGATGCTCAGCGTGCGCGAGGCGTATCGCGCGTTCGGCTGGGACTTTGAAAACGCCGTCGTCGCGATTCAGGGTTTTGGCAATGCCGGCACATTTACTGCGCTGGCTGCACAGGAGATGGGCTGCAAAGTCGTTGCCGTGAGCAACAGCAAAGGCGGGATTTACTCCTCGCATGGACTCGATATCCCGCGGCTCATCGTGCACGTGCGTGAGCATGGGACGCTCGATGGATTCGACAACGCTGACAGACTGACGAATCAGGAACTGCTCGGACTTTCCTGTGACGTGCTGGCGCCGTGCGCGCTTGAAAATCAGTTGACGCGGGAGACGGCGCCGGCGGTGCAGGCGCGCCTGGTTGCTGAAGCTGCGAATGGGCCGACCACGCCGGAGGGCGATGCGATTCTTGCCGACAAGAACGTGCGGGTCATTCCTGATATTCTCTGCAACGCGGGCGGTGTGGTGGTGTCGTATTTCGAGTGGGTGCAGGGGCGGCAGGGGATGTTCTGGGACGAGGCCGAAATCGCGCAGCGACTCGAGCGCGTGATGCTGCGCAGCTTCCATGATGTGTATGACGCGGCAGTGCGTCGCAGCGTCGATCTGCGCACGGCAGCGCTGTGCCTGGCCATCGGCCGTGTGGCGGAAGCGATGAGGACGCGGGGACTGTAGCGCTTGGGAACGACTCAGGCCTGAGTCGTTCCCAGCAATCGCGGTCGAATCGGACAGCCTGTCCGTCGTGTATTACTTCTCCGGCTGCAGCAGGCCGTAGTCGCCGGCGTTGCGGCGGTAGACGATTTTGACGCAGTGGTCATCGTCGCTCATGAAAGCGAAGAATGCGTGGCCGAGCAGCTCCATTTGTTCGATAGCTTCCTCCGGGCTCATGGGAATGGTGCTGAACGTTTTGATGCGCAGAACTTTGCTGGGTTCGACGGGTTCGGCGGGCGGCGCGGTGAGGTCTGTGAACAGGTCCTCATCGGCGAGGCCATTGCGCTTATTCAGAATGTAGCGGCCCTTGAAGCGCTCGACGCGCTGAAGGAGCGCTTCCAGCGCCACGTCGAACGCCTTGAGTGGATCTGCGTCCTGCTCTTCGGCGCGCAGCATTGTGTGCTTGCGGCGCACGGTAATCTGCACCGTGCGAGGCGGCATGATCTTGCTGCTGTTGCGCTTGAATTCGACGCGCAGCTCCTCGATGCCGGGGAGCATTCGCTCGAGCCGCGTGATGCGCTCATTGACGTGGTCGCTGAGACGCTTGCTAACGATCATTCCATGACCTTGAAGCTTGACCTGCATGATGTCCACCTCCGATGCGATCTGTGAGATTAATCTGCTCGCGCGATCGTCATCGCGGCCACCGAGGCTGCCCCAGCTTCCCTGCACGCCGCAGCAACGGCAGCGAGGGTGGACCCGGTGGTAAATACGTCGTCAATGATGACTACGCGGCGCCCAGCGAGCAACGGCCGATCGGCCATAAACGCACCTGCGACATTGGCTGAACGTTCGGCCTGTGACAACATAGCCTGTTGGAGAGTTGCGCGCGTGCGTCTGAGTGCGTCCGGTTCGAACGGCACGTCGACGAGGAGTGAAAGCGCGCGGGCGAGCAGTTCGCTCTGGTTGTAGCCGCGTTCGCGCCGGCGTGACGGATGCAGCGGCACGGCGAGGATGCAGTGTGCATCGATGGCGTGCACGCGCCAGACCTCAGCGAGATGCGGCGCGAGGAGTGCGGCCATCTGCGGCTGTGCAGAAAATTTCAGAGCGTGCACCGCGCCGCGCAGCTGGTCGGCGAATACGCCGCACGAATAGACTGGCAGCGGTGCGTTGTCAGCGTCGTCGAGTGCGCGCACATTGGCGGCTTCGCGCAGCCACGGTACGCTGGCGTCGCATGTCGAGCACCACATGCCGGCGCCGTATCTGCCGCATCCCGAGCATGCAGTCGGGTAGATAAGTTCGAGAAGGGTGGCTGCACTGCGTTGCGCCAGCCCCCATAGGCGCGACGTCCAGAGCATCATAGGTTGAATCAGATGTGAGTAATGGTAACTACT
>CAXNFZ010000072.1:0-11267 GCA_964201495.1 Chloroflexota bacterium
AGCAGGGCCGCGTCGTCGCCAACCTGGTGAACCCGGCACGCGCACGCTCGGTCAAGCCGAATGAATGGCACACCACCATCACCGTCGGCCGCATTCAAAATCTCATGCCCGGCTTCAGCGGATCGCTCAATGCCCAGGACCGCTGGGACGTGCAGGCATACGTCTGGTCGCTCGGCGTGGGCAGTGCCGACCTGGACGCCGGCCACGTACTCTACAAGCAGCAATGCGCCGCCTGCCACGGAAATGACGGCCGGGCCACAGGCGAATCCGCCCAGAATCTCGCCGACGGCCGCTGGCTCGCCGAGACGTCTCTGCTCGATATCGCCGGCCGCATGATTCAGGGCCCCGCACACACGAAAGTCACTCTCAACGAGTCTCAGCGCTTTCAGGTCGCCTCGGCCGTGCGCGCGCTCGGATCCGTCTACGCCGATCCAGCTGCACTTCGCCTCGCCAAGGTCGACGGTGACGGCACACTCGTACTGCAGGCGGTCAACGGCACCACGAAGGATGGTGCAAGCAGCGCCGGAGCCGCACCGGTCATCCTGCGAGCGCTCGACATGAACGGAGAAGTCTTCTCGCGCACAGCCGTCCTCGACGCCGTCGGCGTCGTTACGTTCACCGGCCTGCCGCAGCGCAGCGATTATTTCTACCAGGCCGAGCTGGACTACGCCGGCGGCCGCTTCTACGGCGCGCCGACCCAGCTGCTGACTGCCACGCAGCTCGTCAAAGACGTCGTTCCGTTTTACGAAACGACGGCCGACGCTTCCGGCATCCGCATCGCCAACGTGCTGTTCGCCGTACAGAATGTCTCGGAGGGCGAACTCACCATGGTCGAAATTTATGAATTCGACCACGCTGGCACGCAGGCATTCATCGGCGAAAAGGGTCGCACGCTGCGCATCAGCGCGCCGGCAGGTGCGCAGAATCTGCGCTTCGACGGCCTCGGCCTCGGCAAGCGCTTCTTCCAGGAAGGCGATGTGATCTTCGACACCGACGTCGTCGGGCCCGGCGCACCGGCGCAGCGCATCACGATGATCTACGAGATCCCCTACCGCAATGCCGCGTCGTTCTCGCGCGAAGTGTTCTATCCAGTCGATCGCTGGAATCTCTTCCTGCCGGAAACCGAGGGCTTTCCCGGCACACCGCTGCGCGCAGCCGGCACGTCGGCCAACCCACTCAAAGACGAAGGAACCCGCGACGCAAATTCGGTGAAGGTGCACGTCTACTCCGCAGAAAAACCGCCGAGCAAGACGCTCGCGTTCGACTTAAGCGGTCAGCCGATCGGCGCAGAACGAGCCGGCGGCGACATGACCTCGATCGGCATCGCGCTCATCGGCCTGGCGCTCACCATCGCAATTCTCTACTTCGTCCTCACACGCATTCGCCGCCTCAGCGGTGCAACGCTCACACCACGGCACGCGAAGCAGCGCCTGCTGCGCCAGATCGCCGCACTCGACGACGACTTCGGCACAGGCAAAGTCCGACCAGATGAATACCGTATGGCGCGCACACGATTGCTCGCCACGCTCAAGGAAATGTGGAACTAACTATGGCCAAGCACATCACCGTCGTCGGCAGCGCCAACGTCGACCTGATCATGAAAATGGATCGCCTGCCGCGCGTAGGAGAGAGCGTCACCGATGCCGAGTTCTATCAGATGTTCGGCGGCAAAGGCGCCAATCAGGCCTACGCCGCTGCGCGCGCCGGCAGCTCTGCACCGCCGACGCACGTAACGTTCATTTCGTGTGTCGGTGACGACGCCTATGGCCCGCAGGTAATCGAGAACATGCGCAGCGTCGGTGCGGGCGTCGAACACATCTTCGTCGAACCCGGCGTTGCCACCGGCACGGCGCTGATCATGATCGGTGAACAGGGCCGCAATTACATCTCCGTCGCTCCAGGCGCCAATTACCGACTACGCCCGGAAAACATTGAACGCGCCGGCGCTGCGATCGATTCCGCCGACCTGCTCGTCCTGCAGTACGAGATTCCCATCGAAACTGGTATGGCCGCCGCGCGCCGCGCACGCGCACGCGGAATCCCCGTCATGCTCAATCTCGCCCCGCCCCGCCCCATCAGTGATGAGTTTCTCGCCATGCTGGAATTTTTCGTCGTGAACGAAACGGAGGCGGCGTTCGTGCTCGGCTTCGACGTCGACACCGATGAGAATGTCGCACGTGCAGCGGCCGCGCTGCTCGCACGCGGCGCGCGCAACGTCATCATCACGCTGGGAGAGAAGGGTGCGTTCGTGGCGTCTCATGACGGCGCCGCCGCACTCGTGCCGAGCTTTCCAGTCGACGCAATCGACAGCACCGCCGCCGGCGACACGTTCTGCGGCGCATTCGCCGTAGCGCTTCTCGAGGGCCGGCCACTCCTCCAGGCCGCGCGGTTCGCCAACGCCGCCGCAGCGATCACCGTCACACGCCTCGGCGCTCAAGCGGCTGTTCCCTCTCGTGAGGAAATCGATTCCAGATTTCAGGCTTCGTAACTATTCAGGCTTGGGTCGATGTTTCCTGCGAAATACGCAAATTAAAATCTGAAATCTGGTAACTGCTCAGGCCATCCATTTTTCCAACGCGAAACGCGCTATTCCTTCCCCCTTCGGGGGAAGGAATAGCGCGTTTCGCGGGAAATATTGATTTAGGCCTGAGTAGTTACGAAATCTGAAATCAAAAAATCACACCCCCCCCGTCTCCCTCACCTTGCGCACCCACGCCAGTGCGTTCGCCAGCGTCGTCTGCGTCCGCGCGGCCGCGCGCTGTGCCCGACACCCATCCAGCGCACGCTCCAAGGCCGCAGGATCTATGCCGCCGTGGCTGGCGATGAACACCAGCCGCGAGGCGCGCGGCCGCTCCCCCCACGCCGACCCGATCTGCAGCGACGCACGCCGCCCCACGACGTGCAGCACGCATTGGTTATTCGGATACTCCTGCAGGTTCATGAATCCCTTCGCTCTGTAGATCGTCGCGGGCAGGTCCCGCACCACTTCTCGCAACGCAGCAAATGACAGCGGCTCAGCCACGGAATACGACCACGTGCTGAACACCTGCGAGTGATCATGATCATGGTCATGGCCCGGTTCACCGCCTGCCTCGTGCACGTGCACGTCGCGCACCGCACGCCCGGCCAGTCGCTCCGGGTCGAATTCACCAACCGACAGCACCAGCTCGAGCGGAATCTCGGCGTTGGTCGTTGGATAGATGCGCGCATTCTCGGAGACGGCCTTCAGCCAGCTCGTCACATCGGCCAGCTGCTCCGGCGTCACCAGGTCCACCTTGTTCAGCAGCAGAATGTCCGCCGCACTGATCTGGTCCATCGCCAGCGCTTCCTGGTCGTCGCGCAAATCACGAATCTGCTCGGCATCGACGACGGTCAGAATCCCATCGACGCGCACATACGGGCGCAGCTCCGGCGTCAGAAACGTCTGCGCCACTGCGAACGGATCCGAGACGCCGCTGGTTTCGATCACCACGTAGTCCGGCGCGTTGTCGGAAAGAATTACGCGAAAAACCGCGTCCAGCAGGTCGTCGCGAATCGTGCAGCAGATGCAGCCGTTCGAAAGGCTGATCGTTTCACCTTCCACGCCAATGACCAGTTCCGAATCGATGTTCACCGATCCGAAGTCGTTCACCAGAACGGCGACGCGCAATCCGTGATTACCGTTCAGAATGCGATTCAACAGCGTCGTCTTGCCGGCACCAAGGAAACCAGTGATGATCGTAATCGGGAGAGGTCGCGGTTCAGGTCGGTTCGTCACATCGTGGATTATCAGACATGCCCCTGCCGGCTCACTCCCATTCCGGAAATGGGTCGGCCTGATCCGCGGACTCACCATCCTGCAGCAGGCATGCGTCGAGCGCGCTTTCTATTTCATGGCGAAGCATCTTCACCCCGATGAACACGATCTCCTGTCGCGGCGTCTCCGGCTCGCTCTCGTCGTCGCCGGCCCATTCGCCCGCGTATTCCACGCGCAGCAGCCCGCCTGCCTGCGACCACAGCCCGACCTGCTCGCTGCGACTCGCCAGCCAGAAGAAGCCCTTGCTGCGCAGCACACCCAGCGCAGACCAGTCTGCCTGAACGTAGTCCCACAGGCGCTGCGCGACGAATGGGCGGTCTCGCCGATACACGAAGCTCCCGATGCCGTACTCTTCGGTCTCCGGAACGTGCTCGCCGCGCACTTCCGCCAGCCAGCCCGCCGCCTCGGCAGCCCGTGTAAAGTCGAAACGACGCGTCCCCAGAATTTCTTCTGGCGCAACGCAGCCGAACTCCGCACGCAGCAGCTTCGCCTTCGGATTCAGGCGATGCAGCACTTCTTCCACCACACGCCGCTGCGCTTCGTCGACCACGTCGCATTTGTTCAGCACGATCACATCCGCAAATTCCACCTGGTCGATCAGCAGGTCTGCGATCGTTCGCTCGTCGTCTTCACCCGTCGCCAGCCCGCGCCGCTGCAACTCCTCTGCCGCATTCAGCTCATCCAGAAAATGAAGCGCATCGACCACAGTCACCATCGTGTCGAGGCGCGTCGAGCTCGACAGCGTCCACGATTCCGAAACACCGTCTGTGGTTTCTGACTCGACTTCGAAGGTCCACGTCTCGGCGACCGGCATCGGCTCACTCACGCCGGTGCTTTCGATCAGCAGGTAATCGAAACGTCCCTGTCGCGCCAGCTGCGCCACTTCAAGCAGCAGATCTTCGCGCAGCGTGCAGCAGATGCAGCCGTTGCTCATCTCGACCATTTGCTCACGAGCGCGATCGAGTGCTGCTCCATCCCGCACCAGCCGTGCATCGATATTCACTTCCGCCATATCGTTGACGATGACCGCCACACGCAGGCCACTGCGATTGTTCAGCACGTGATTCAGCAGCGTCGTTTTGCCCGCGCCGAGAAAACCCGACAGCACCGTCACTGGAAGTCGATCATCATTGCTCATGTTCAGTATGTTTCTCACCAACGCAACTCGCTGCATTGCAGCGCTTTATTTTTACATGCCAGGAATAAGGGAGTGCTCAAAATCTAATTGATGAAACCCGCGAAACACGCCATCGCCCGCCCCCTTCGGGGGCGGGCGATGGCGTGTTGCGCGGATACCAATCATTTGCGGCTGCGCAACGAACCGATTCCCCACGCCACAAGAAAGCAAGCGATGCAGGTCAGCACGATCGTCGCACCGGACGCCACGTCGAAGTAGTACGAAATCAGCAGCCCGACCACAGCAGACACCACAGCGATCGCCGCCGACAACAGCATCATGCGCGGCAGTCGCTGCGTGAGCATTGACGCCGCAGCGGCCGGCACGACCAGCAGCGCGCTTGTCAGCACCACGCCCACAGCCTGAATCGCGCCCACCACGGCCAGCGCCATCAGAACCAGCAGCAGCAGTCGCATTCGCCCTGCATCCAGGCCGATCACTTCCGCATGCGTCGGGTCGAAGGACGTGAGCTCAAGCTCTTTGTGAAACAGCGCCAGCACGCCGAGCACGATCACGGCGATCGACGCAATGACGATCAGCTGCTCGTTGGTCACGCCAAGGATGTAGCCGAACAGCATATGCGTGAAATCGCGAAAACTGCGCACCGTGCTGATCAGAAGAATTCCAAGTGCGAACATCCCCGTGAACAAAATACCGATCGCCGTATCTTCACGAATTTCACGCCGCCGGGTCAGCCAGCCGATCCCAAGCGCTGTGACAAGACCAGCCACGATTGCACCAAAAAACAGGTTCAGGTTTTGCAGATATGCGATCACCAGACCAGGCAAAATCGTGTGCGCCATCGCATCCCCAATAAACGCCATGCGCCGCAGCACCACGTACACGCCGAGCACGGCGCAGGTCACGCCGACCAGCACGCCGGCCAGCGCAGCGGACTGCATGAAGGGATACCGAAACGGTTCGATCAGCCAGTTCATATTTGCGCCTCGGGCACAGGCTTGCCGTCGACGAGATAGAGCACATGGTCATATTCGTGCGCCAGACGATCGACGTCGTGCGTCGCGATGATCGCAGTCTTGCCCTGACCCTGCAGTTCATGCAGCGTATGCGATACGATTTCACGCGTCTCTGCGTCCACCGCATTCAACGGCTCATCGAGCAGCAGAAGGTCGGCATCCTGCGCAAGCGCACGCGCCAACAGCGCACGCTGCTGCTGTCCACCGGACAAGTCGCCGATCTGTCGCTCCGCCAGCGCATCGAGCCGCAAACGCCGCAATGCATCGTCAGTCGCTTCCCAGTCCGCAGCCCCGGGCCTGCGCAGCCAGCCCAAGTGGGCATACCGGCCAGTCAGCACGAGCTTGCGCACCGAAATCGGAAATCGCCAGTCGATCTCTCCGCGCTGCGCAAGATACGCCACGCGATGATCACTTGCCGCAACCGCACTGCCATAGATCGACAGCGACCCGCTCGTCATCGGCAGAAGTCCCGCAGCTACCTTAAGCAGAGTGCTCTTTCCCGCGCCGTTCGGACCGACGAGCGCCACCCGCTGGCCAGCCAGCACCGTAAGATCGACGCAGTCCAGTGCCGGACGATCGACACCCGGATAGCGCGCGCTGACGCAACGCGCCTCAAGCGCAGGCGCATTCGGAATGGCCGCGATACAGTTGCGGCCGCCATAGGGAAGCATGATGGGTAGATGTTACTTGAGCGCTTCCGTCAGCACGTTGACGTTGGCTCGCATCGCATCGATGTATGTCTCACGGCCGCTGCCCGCCTCACCCAACGCATCCGTAAACAATTCACCACCAACGCGCACACCCGCCTCATCCGCGATGCGCTGAAGCAGGCTCGGATTCGACATGCTCTCCGGAAAAATCGCGCGAACGTTCTGCGCTCGGATCGCGTCGATCAAGGCGGCAATCGCCTGCGCCGAAGGCTCACCGGCTTCGGTCGACAACGAATCGATCACCTCGCCGATGATCTCCACTCCGTAGCGAGCACCGAAATATCCGAGTGAGTCGTGTGCCGTCACAATGCGGCGCCGCTCCTGTGGCACCCGGGCCATTGCAGCTGCGATTTCCGTATCGAGCGTTTCGAGTTCGGCGATGTATGCATCAGCGTTCGCACGATATTGCACCGCGTTGGGCGCATCAACGCTTGCCATCGCGTCAGCAATGTTCCTCACCATGCGCACCGCATTGCGCACGTCCTGCCACACATGCGGGTCATGTTCGACGTGCCCTACCTCGGACGTTGCTTCTTCAGCATGATCGTGATGGCCATCACCTTCGCGCAGCACAATTCCCTCTGAAGCGACCACGCGACGCGCCTTCGAGCCAGAGGACGCGTACAACGCCTTCAGCCACGTCTCGAATTCCAGGCCGTTCTCCACGATCAGGTCGGCATCAGCGATCCGCGCCGCATCCGACGGCGCCGGTTCGAACTCATGCGCATCCGCTCCGGCCGGAACGAGAACTCGCACTTCCGCAGATGCGCCCGCAACTCGTTTTGCGAAATCACCCACCACGCTGAACGTCGCCACCACGCGCAGGACACGAGGCCCAGTCGGCGCCGCTGAACATGCAGATGCATAAAACATCAGGACCACAAGCAGCGCGCGCAGAACTCTTGGACGAAAGTGTTTAATGAGAATCATTCTCAATAGTGTAGCATAACCGAAGGATTGGGGTGTATTCGCAGTTTGGGGCGAATTTCAACAGAGGACGCCGGTTTGCTGGGGACTTGGCTGTGATTCGATTTGAACTCCTTCTGCGCCGATGCGGACCTCGATTGCATGTCAGCGCACACGCGTGCGGTGCTCGACCGCCCCTCTCCGCCAAGATTTCGCGCGCTGCATCGAGCGTGGCACGAGCCAAACGCAAGCGAAATCGCAGGGGGAGAGGGGTCAGGGGTGAGGTTTTCGCGCACAAATTTTTCGCCCCAAACGACGAATTCACCCTGCGCCTGAGCACTGCGAACACATCCGTACAATGACTTCCATGAGTTCACTCAACGTCGTCATCGGTGCGACCGGAACGCTCGGTTCCGCGCTCGTACAGCACATGCATGCGGAAGGTGCTGAGGTTCGTGCTCTGGCCCGTGACCGCGAAATTGCCGAATCGATGCTCCCTGACGGCGTCGATATCCGCCCGGTTGATGCGCTGGACGTCGCCAGCATCCAGGCAGGATGTGCCGGCGCCGCGAACATCTACAACTGTCTCTACGCGCCGGAGCATTCACCGGCAATCGTCGGGAATCTGCTTGCCACAGCCGCCGCATGCCATGCCCGCCTGATTTTTCCGAGCAACCCGGACGTGTATGGCCCGCCGCTGGTGCATCCGATCCCCGAGACCCACTCACACAATGCTGCGAGTGCGCGCGGCAAGCGTCGCATCGCGCTCGAAGAGACGCTCACGGCCGCCCACCAGCGTGGGGACGCCGAAGTCGTTATCGGACGGCTAGCATCGTTGTACGGCGCTCATTTGCGCGGCAGTCTGATGGCGTCGGTCTTCGAAAATGCCCGGCTCGGCAAGAAATCCTACTGGCTCGGCAGCCTCGACGCCGTGCATGACATGCTCTATGCACCAGACGCCGCCGCAGCTCTTTTTCTGCTTGCACACATGCCCTCAGCGGCCGGACAGTCCTGGCACATCCCTGGCCCGGTCGCGCTCACCGGCCGGCAATTCATGACCCTGGTTTATCAGGCTTTCGGGAACGCCCCGAATATCGATGCGCGCTCGCGCATCTTCGTCAAGGCACTTTCCTTTATCGCCCCCGACGCAAAAAAGCTGCTCGAAGTGATGTACCAGTTCGATCAACCGTTCTCGATGAGCGGAGAAAAGCTGGCCGGCGCACTGCCAGATTTTCAATATACGCCGCACGAGACAGCCGTGGCGGACACAGCGGAATGGTTCATCGCTGAGCATCAGGCAGCCTAAAGTCAGATTCATGTCAGCCTGGCGGTCTGCTTCTCATACATTTCATATCCGCGTGGCTATAGTCAGCGGAATCGTAGCTGCTCAAACCAAGATCAGTTTCTCCGGCAAGACATGCTGTTTCTTCCCCCGAAGATGGAAGAAACAGCATGTCTTGCGATCGGAAATTAACTCACCTGAGTAGCTGCGCGAAATTGAAGTTGCCGCAGGGCGGCAACAGGAGACACTGAACCATGTTTTTCGACCCGCTCTACTTTCTTTTCGCCATTCCCGGCATCCTGCTGGCTCTATGGGCCCAGGGCAAAGTTAAATCTGCCTATGCGAAGTATTCGCAGGTGCCGACACTTACTGGATACTCCGGTCAGGACGCCGCGCGGATTCTCAATCATCGCAATGGCCTCGGCGTTGAAATTACCCACACAGATGGTGAGCTGACCGATCACTATGATCCCAGCAAGCGCCTGGTTGCTCTGTCTCACAGCTCACAGTACAACTCCATCGCCGCCGTAGCCATCGTCGCACATGAATTCGGCCACGCCGTACAGCACAGCCAGAAGGATCCGATGCTCACGCTGCGCGGCGCCATCGTGCCCGTCGTCAATATCAGCAGCGGCATTGCACCATGGCTGTTTATGGGCGGCGCACTCCTCGGGCTCGGCAGCGGCCTTGGGTCCGCACTGGCATGGCTCGGCGTCATCGGCTTCGGGCTCGCCGCAGTGTTCGCTCTGGTCACCCTGCCCGTGGAATTCGACGCCAGCCGCCGCGCCCTCGCTATGATCCGCGAGAACAACCTGCTCACGGAAACCGAGATGCGCGGCGCCAAGCAGGTGCTTGACGCCGCAGCGCTGACCTATGTCGCCGCCGCCGCTTCTGCTCTCCTTACGCTGCTCTACTTCGTGCTGCGGCTTACAGGCGTGCGACGGGACGACTAACCGTTAACCAGCCTGCCCGGAACGCAACGACGAATCGGCTGCCATTTGCCACAAACCATGCGCCACTCCGTCAAAATCATACGACGGATTGGCCGTGCGCAATATGGCGCGCATCTCTTCAGGAATAGCGTCGACGCCGCGCAATCCTCCAGCGATCGCACACGCAATCGCTCCAATTGTGTCGGCGTCGCCTGAAAGCGAAAATGCCAGCTTCGCTGCCCGCAGCGGATCACCATCGGCAAGCGCAAATACACCGAACGCTGCCGGGATCGACTCGCTCGCCGCCAGCGATGTGCCCACCAGATCGTAGATCGCCTGCAGACGGTCCTCATCACTCCCGTGCCCGTCACGCGCCAGTCCGACGGCAAATTCAATTCGCCGCGCCACGCTGGCACCCAGCCATTCGTGACCAAGCGTTTCACCGATTTGTGCAGCTTCGACGCCAGCCATCACCACGTCGCGCACTTCCGCTCGCTCGCCCAGTGCACACGCAACCGCACCCGCCACTGCAGCCGCCGCCGCACAGCCAACGCCGGTATTGTGGGTTGGACGCGCACTGAGCGCTCCCGCCCGCGCCGCCCCCTGCACATCGCCGGGATAAATCGCCCCCACGACGCTGACACGCATCGCCGCTCCGTTCGTATCCCCGCCCAGCCCTGTCGTCTCCAGACTCTGGCCGGCGCGGATCTTCGCCACTGCCCTGCGCGTGCTCGGACCAACGAAGGGGATCGTGTCCCCTCCGATGAAATCGTACCAGGCAACCACCGCCCGCGCCGTGCCTTCCATGGTCACACCGCCGTCGGCCATCATCGCCCGCGCAAGGAATATCGCCTGTTCGGTGTCGTCCGTGACCGAACCGGCGCGCAAGCCGTAGTGCACTTCATGATTAGCCGGCGGCGCAATCAGACCATCCGGAATCGTCAGATACGTTTGGCGCGTCATGCGCCGCGTGATTTGCGACGGCATGCAATATGCGTCGCCGAGCGCCTGTCCATAAACGACGCCGTAGATTTTGTCTCGAAGATTCACGCCGGCAATTATAGTTTGTCACCGTTGAAGGAGCGAGCGCTCCTCCGGGTGTATCCCAGGGCTTACGCAGCATGATTTTTGAGTTTTTCGCATCGACTGCGAGAAAGTGCGAGGGTGTTGTGGCTCGTTGTGCGTGGTTGCACGTCCGTCATCAGCGCCGGAGGCGCGGTCCGCCGCGGAGAATCGACCCGCAGCCTCAGAGAGGCGGCCGCATCCCAGCCCGGGGCACAGCGCCCCGGGCGACGCCGGCGCGAGCCGCGGCGCTCGTCGGAAATGGCCAAAATCCAGCTAATAGATTTCCGGAATAAACAAGGCTCAAACGCGGAGGGCCTTGGCAAAGGATGCCAGAGCATCAAAGTTCATGTTGCGCAGCAAGGCACACGCGAAACGCTTGGTGCGTAGATGCATCACAAAGGCATCAAGCAACGCATCAAGTT
>CAXNFZ010000073.1:0-11176 GCA_964201495.1 Chloroflexota bacterium
GTCGCCGGATGACACGGATGCGGACGTGCTCAAGCGCTATCTGTGCATTCACTTCCCGCACAAGATCTCCACACCCATGTTCGACTCGCTTGCACACCCGAGCATCACCTCGACGCTGACGCAGGTGATCGGCCCGAATGTGAAGTGCATGCAGTCGATGCTGTTCATCAAGGCATCGGGCAAGCCCGGGCAGGCGTGGCATCAGGACGAGTTCTATATTCCGACGCGCGACCGCTCATTACTCGGCGCGTGGATCGCCATGGACGACGCCACGGTCGAGAACGGCTGCCTGTGGGTCATCCCCGGCTCGCACAAGCACGGCATCCTGTGGCCGCAGCACCAGCAGCGCGATCGCCGCTTCGACTGCGCCAACGAAACCACGTCGTTCCCCTATGCCGACGAAGACGCAGTGCCGGTCGAAGTGAAGAAGGGCACCGTCGTCTTCTTCAACGGCTATCTGCTGCACCGCTCACTGCCGAATTACTCAGAGGGCGCCTATCGCCGCGCGCTGGTGAACCACTACATGAGCGCCGAATCGCTGCTGCCGTGGATGCTCAGCGAGCAGAACAAGTCCGTCGCCTCGACCGACTACCGCGACATCGTCATGGTCGCCGGCAAAGATCCCTACGCCTGGAAAGGCATCGAGGAGCGCGCCGCTCCGCACGTGCGCCCGTCCGGCGAGGGCGGCTGCGGCAACATCAACCGCAACGTCGAAGCGCTCAGAACGCGCAACATGGTTCTGCTCGAAGAGGAAGCGGACGACCACGAGCACTGATCATTGCACATTGCACATTTCACATTGCGCATTGAAATAGAGCGTCTCTTCAATGTGAAATGTGCAATGTGAAATATGCAATATCCTACTCCGTCCACCCTTTCGTCCGCTGCACCGCCTTCTGCCACCCTGCGTAGAGGGCGGTGCGCGTTTTCGCCGCCATCTGCGGCGTCCACGATTTGAGCGCCTGCCAGTTCGCGCGCAGCTCATTCTGGTTGCGCCAGTAGCCCACCGCCAGGCCGGCCGCATACGCCGCGCCGAGCGCCGTGGTCTCGGCGATCACCGGCCGCGTCACCGGCACATTCAGCACATCCGACTGAAACTGCATCAGCGCCTCGTTGCGCACCATGCCGCCGTCGACCTTGAGCGTCTTCAGCTTCACACCCGAATCTTTGTTCATCGCGTCGAGCACTTCGCGCGTCTGGAATGCCGTTGCTTCGAGCGCAGCGCGTGCGATGTGGCCGCGGTTCACGTAGCGCGTCAGGCCGGCAATGATGCCGCGCGCGCTGTCGTCCCAGTGCGGCGCATACAGGCCCGAAAACGCCGGCACGAAATAAACGCCGCCGTTATCCGCGACCGTCGCTGCCAGCGCCTCGACGTCGTCAGATTTCTCGATCAGCCCGAGGTTGTCGCGCAGCCACTGCACCAACGCACCGGCGATGGCGATCGATCCTTCGAGCGCATATACCGCCGGCGCATCACCGAGCTTATAGCCCAGCGTCGTCAGCAGCCCGTTCTGCGAAATCACCGGCTGCGTCCCGGTGTTCAGCAGCATGAAGCAGCCGGTGCCGTACGTGTTCTTCGCTTCGCCGACCTTGTAGCACGCCTGCCCGAACAACGCCGCCTGCTGATCGCCCAGAATCCCCGACACCGGCACGCCGCGCAGCGCATCGATGCGCGCTTCGCCGTACACCTCGCTCGACGAGCAAATCTCCGGCAGCATCGCGCGCGGCACGCCGAGCGCCTTCAGCATGGCCGGATCCCAGTCCAGCGTCTGCAAATTCATCAGCATGGTGCGGCTGGCGTTCGTCACGTCGGTGACGTGGCGGCCAGTCAGATTCCAGACCAGCCACGTGTCGATGGTGCCGAAGAGCAGCTCGCCGCGTGCCGCGCGCTTGCGCGCCCCCGGCACATTGTCCAGCAGCCAGCGAATTTTCGGGCCGGAGAAATACGTCGCCAGCGGCAGCCCGACCGACTTCTGAAAACGGTACTGCCCGCCGTCGCGCGCCAGCTTCGCACACAGCGACGCGCTCCGCGTATCCTGCCACACCACCGCGTTGGCGATCGGCCGGCCGCTGTCCTTCTCCCAGATCACCACCGTCTCGCGCTGGTTCGTGATGCCGACCGACGCCACATCGCTCGCACTCAGCCCGGCTTTCGTCAGCGCCCCGACGACGACGTCCTGCGTGCGCTGCCAGATCTGCAGCGCGTCGTGTTCCACCCAGCCCGGCTGCGGAAAGATCTGGTCATGCTCGCGCTGGTCAAGCGCGACGATGCGCCCGCTGCGGTCGAACAAAATGCAACGCGTGCTGGTGGTCCCCTGGTCAATCGCAGCGACAACAGTGTTCGTCATACCTCTTCTCTCCCCTCTCCCCTCTTCCCTCTCCCCTCTTCCCTACCTGCGCGGCAGCCCGACCAGACGTCGCACATCTTTGATCGTCTGCGATGCAACGACGCGCGCCTTCTCAGCGCCCTCGTACATCAGGCGACGGATGGTGTCCTTGTCGCCGGCGATCTCGGCGCGATGCGCGCGGAAGCCGGCGGTCAGGTCGACCATTGCGTCGGCCACGGCATCCTTGAGCAGCGCGTAGCGGCGCTGCTCGCCGGTGGCGTATTCCTTCTCGAAGGCCGCGGCGACGTCGGCGCGGCCGGTGGCGCGCAGCAGGCCGAGCAGGTTCAACGCGCCTGCGCCGATCTCGGAGCCCGGCTCGCCGGTGTCGGTGATGGCCGAGCGAATCTTGCTGCGCACGGTCTTCTCGTCTTCGAACAGCGCCACGTAGCTCTTCGGGCCGAGGCTCTTGCTCATCTTGCGCGTCGGGTCGTTCAGCGAGAGCAGCTTCGGCGTCTCGGTCGCCAGCACCGCCGGCTCCGGGAAATACTCCTGGCCGAACGTGCGGTTAAAGCGATTGGCGATCGTGCGCGACAGTTCGAGATGCTGTTCCTGGTCCTTGCCCACCGGCACGAAGCCGGCGCGATACAACAGAATGTCCGCCGCCTGCAGCACCGGGTAATTGAACAGGCCGGCCGACACGAACGCATCCTGGCGGCCTTCGAGCTGTTCGCTCTTTTCCTTGAACGTCACCTGCCGCGTCAGGTCGCCGAACGAACAGATGCAGCTGAAGATCCACTGCAGCTCGGCGTGCTCCGGCACGAGCGACTGGATGAACACCGTCGACTTCGCCGGGTCGAGGCCGGCGGCGAGCAGGTCAACGAACAGTCCTTCGGTGTTCTTGCGCAGCGTGGGCGGATCGTACGGCATCGTCATCGCGTGCATATCGACGACGCAATAGGTGGCGTCGTACTCGCCCGAATTCTGGATGCGCACCCAGTTGGCGACCGCGCCGAAATAGTTGCCGATGTGCAGTTCGCCGGTGGGCTGGATGCCGCTGAATACGATTTTGTTCATGATGCTTCTGCTGCTCTGCAGGGAAGGTTGCGAGTATACGATGCCAGTAACTGCTCAGGCCAGCCATTTTTCCAACGCGAAACACACTACTCTCTCCCCCGAAGGGGGAGAGAGTAGTGTGTTTCGCGGGAAATACTGATTTGGGCCTGAGTAGTTACCGACGCCAGCTATTCGAAATAACGCTCGAACGCTGCCGTGATTCGCTCAACGCCGTACGTGCTCAGGTGGTTGGTGTCGTAGTAATACGAACGTTGACTCGTACCGACCATACAGCGATCCCGATCACAGAAATACCCATCCAGGTCAATCCATCTTCGCGGTGCATTTCCCAAAACATCCATCACGATCTGACGATATGCATGCTGCTGCTCCCTATGTGCTGCAGAGGAAACGGAATATTCCCGCACGACTTTTTCCCATTTGGCTGTGTCAGGGCTAAAGTCGAGATAAATGCGGTTATATAGTTTGACAGGCTCGATGATCTGCTCCGGCACCTGCAGCACGACGTGAACATCCATCCCTAGTTCCTCGTAGGCAAGCACGGTTTCAGCCAGACCCTGCGCGAACAATGTCCTTGCGTCGTCCGTGCTGTGCGTGTTGCTCGCATTCAAGACATTGCCCCCGCTGTAAGAAGTCCACCGCGCCACAAGAAAGACGTGACGCACTCTGCTGTTTTTCAACCACTCGAACTCGTTTCGAACGACCGTCGAACAACGAATCGAGTCAACTCCCTGATGTTCTACGTCAACGCGGAACAACGGAGGACACCCCGGATGTGAAAAGTGAATTATGGACTTGCCATGCGACTTTCCAAGCGTGTCGAACGCCGCAGCCAGTGTGAGTGCATGACTATCACCGAACAACGCAATCGTCGGCGCGTTGCTTTCGTTCATTGAGCCGAAGATACATGGCTCCTTCCAATTCGTCGCAACCAGCTTCACTCTACATTTTCTTGCAACCATCGGGCGCGAAAAATTCGTGAAATCGTCATTCATGAATACAGCCGCTTTGCCATAGCGATATTCGTGACCATTCGTAGCAATCCCAGCGCCTCCCATTCCGACCCACACTACAGAAATGCATGCCAATGCGAAAAACACTTGGCGCCTCGTGCCCAATCGGCCCGTCCGAAATGGTTCTTCGACGAAGCGCCAGCTCAGCACGGACAGCAACAGGATCAACGTAAGCAATGGAATGAATTGTGCCGAGGCCAACGGCAAAATATTCCAATAGCGAGCAAATATGATGACCGGCTGATGCCATAGGTACAGGCTGTAGCTGATTCGTCCGACGAAGGCAAAAATTCTGAACCCGAGTATTCGACCGATCCATGTTTCTGCATCGCCGAACAGAAGAATCAGACTAGTTCCCAGTACGATCCAGAGCGTGTACACGCCTGGGTGCGGCATATCAGAACGAAGTACCACCAATGACGCGATAAGCAGCACTATTCCGATCGACGCTGCTACATTCTTCACATTGCTGCGCCTGAATGCGGCTGATTGAAATACGGATGTGCCTGATATCCACGCAGCGAGAGCGCCCGCTGTAAATTCCCAGACTCGCCCGGGCAAAAGGTAGAAATTTGCATCAGGCGCCACAGTGGTTCCCCATTGCGCTGCAAGCAGGCTGAATACGAATCCGCCGCTGAGAGCAGCGGGAATCCATTGCCGCCGAAAGCGCAGCAGCAAATACATGATGACCGGAAAAATCAAGTAGAACTGCTCTTCGATCGCCAGGCTCCAGGTGTGCAGCAATAATTTCTGCTCGGAGGCGAAATAGCCGCTCTGTTGCCAGAACAGTATGTTCTGCGAAAACAGCGCCAAGGCAATTAAGCTCTGTGAGAATTCCTTCATGTCCGTCGGCGCGAGGATGAAAAATGCCGCAATGGCACACGAGAAAACCACAACGAAAAGTGCAGGCAAAATGCGGCGCGCGTGACGCTCGTAGAAGCGAACCAAAGAAAATATACCGGCGTCGAAATCTCCTATGATCACTTTGTAGATCAGATATCCGCTGATGACGAAAAACGCATCTACACCCAGAAAGCCACCGCTTGGAATCGTGGACTCGATGTGATACAAAATGACGGAAGTGACTGCTGCAAATCGAAGTCCATCGATCTCAGGTCTGTGCGGCATCAGTAGATTATCTTCAACACATCAATGACGAAAATTGATGGGTGCATTCGCAGTTTGGGGCGAATGCATTTCTCACGTGAAGGCGTGGAAAGCCATAGAAACCTTATTCCTTCGCGTTCTTCGCGGCTTCGCGTGAGAAAAGTCTGCTGTCGAAGTTCGCCCCAAACTGCGGATGCACTCCCTTGCCCATCGGCATACAATCCGTCCCATGAAATTCGCAGGCGCCGCTTGGAAGTATGGAGACGACGTCAACACCGACGTCATCTTCCCCGGCAAATACACCTACACGCTCACCGACCTCAGCCAGTTCGCTTCGCACGCGCTCGAAGACCTCGATCCTGATTTCGCCAAACAGGTGAAACCCGGCGACATCATCGTCGGCGGCAAGAATTTCGGCTGCGGCTCTTCGCGCGAACAAGCGGCCGTGTGCATCAAGCTGGCCGGCGTGCCCGTCATCGTGGCGCGCTCGTTCGCGCGCATCTTCTTTCGAAATTGCGTGAACAACGGCGTGCTGCCGGTCGTCTGTCCCGAAGCAGTCGACGCCGTCGAAAAAGGCGAGGCCATCGAGGTCGACGTCGCAGCCTGCATCGTGCGCACTCCGCACGGCGAGTTTGCCTTCCCACCGCTCTCCCCGTCCGTCGCGGCGATTCTAGAAGCCGGCGGCCTGATCAAGATGCTGCGCCGCAAGCTCGGCACCGAGCACCTGCCCATGCCGGAAGTCAAGTTCGCCGGGGAATAGCAGCAGACGATGGGCGAACGTCGCCCGTCATCTGCCGCCCGCCACCGTCTTCCGCCACCTGACCAGTATTTGGGGAGTGCTCAAAATCGAATTGATGAAACCCGCGAAACACGCCATCGCCCGCCCCTGAAGGGGGCGGGCGATGGCGTGTTTCGCGGGTACCAATTGGGCTTTGCGCACTCCCAGTATTTGCCTGCTCAGTCGAGTGTGGTAGCGTCACACTGTGTTCGCATGGGATTGTTCGGCGTTCTGCTGTTCGTTGCTCGTGCGTCGAGTTTCGAACCAAGGCACCTGCTCGGCCCTGTGTCGTTTCACCCCCCGCATCTCCCTCCTGCGCACTGCCAAGTGCAATCGAAAGAGATTCGGCTGATTTCACAGAGACAAAGCAGTTTCCAAACAAAGCAGTACCGAATGAATATCGCAACGACGCGCCCCGCGTCCCCGTCCGTCCCCGCATCCCCCGCTCCCCCCATCGTTCCGCTCGCCAAACAGCATTACGTCAAGTCGCTGCCGTTCACGGGCCGTCAGGGCTTTCGCAAGGTTCTCAATGAGCGCGTCGACGCATTCGTGAAAGAGCGCGGCATGAAAACCCGCGACCTGCCGGCAATGTACGCCAAGAGCGTCACAGTCCTGTTGTGGTGGGCAGTCAGCTACGCGCTGTGGATGTACAGCGGCATCGCCGGATGGCATTGGGCGACCTCGCTGGCCTTCGCCGTCTCGTTCGGGCTGGCCGCGGCCGGCATCGGCTTCAACATCATGCACGATGCCAACCACAACGGCTATTCCGATAACCCGCTCGTCAACCGCATCCTGGGCTACTCAGCCGAGGCCGTCGGCCTGAGCGCGTTCATCTGGCGCCAGCAGCACAACGTCTGGCACCACACGTACACCAACATCGCAGGCCTCGATGAGGGCCTCGAAACCGAGGGCTGGCTGCGCTCGTCGCCGAAGGACGTCTGGTCGCCGAAGCATCGCTTCCAGCATCTCTACGCGCCGGTCATCTACGCAATGGCAGGCATCGGCCTGATCATCATGCGCAACTTCACGGTCTACTTCACCGGCAAGTCGAGCGACCACTTCGTCTATCCGAAGATGACGCGCGATGACAAAATCGCGTTCTGGATCGGGCGCGCGTTCAACGCGCTGCTGTACTTCGTGCTGCCCGCGCTGGTGTTCCCCTGGCACATGGTCATCGCCGGGTTCCTGGCCTTCACCGTCACCGCCGGCACGGTCATGGCGCACATCCTGATGCTCGCACACATCGCCACCGATGTTGAGTTCGTCGAACCCGTCGGCGATCCGCTGCACATCGAAAACGAGTGGGCAATTCACCAGGTGATCACGTCCATGAACTTCTCACCGAAGAGCTCTGCCATGAACTGGTACGTCGGCGGCCTGAATTTCCAGATCGAACATCATCTTTTCCCGCAGATGTGCCACATCGTGTATCCGCAGATCGCGCCGATCGTCGAGCAGACATGCAAGGAATTCGGCGTGCGCTACGTCAGCAAGCCGAACTTCCTCCGCGCCATTCAGGAACACTACGTCACACTGAAGGTGTTCGGACAGCAGCCGTTGGCGGCCTAAAAACTGAGACCAAAGAGTCGATCTTCTCTCGTGCAGCGCGCCATCTCCTCCTCCAAAACAGGCAGGGATGGCGTGCCGCATGAGGGAAATAACCAAGGCCTGCATCGTTGCGACACTTTGGTCTGCCTCTCCGCTAAAATTCCATCGCATGTCCGTTCTCGTAGGAAAAAATGTCTCCAAATCATTCGGCGCTGTCGATGTCTTCAGCAGCCTGAATTTCACTGTCGCCCGCGGCGATAAGGTCGCACTCGTCGGCCCGAATGGCTGCGGCAAAACCACATTGCTGCGCATCATCGCCGGCACCGACGAGGCGAACGGCGGCAGCGCCATTTCATTCGCCCGCGGCATCACACGCGGTTATCTCTCCCAGACGGCCGAAGATTCCGCCGATTCAACCATCTGGCAGGAAACGCAGTCTGCCTTTACCGAACTGCGCACATTGCAGGAGCGCCTGAACCGCCTCGAGCAGGAGATGCTCGACCCCGCCAGGGCGGAGCGCGCACTCGAACAGTACGGCCAGGTGCAGCACGAATTCGAAACCAGGGGCGGCTACGAAATCGACGCACGGGTCAAGCGCGTCCTCAGCGGCCTCTGCTTTCGCGAGGAGCAGTTCCACACCCCGCTTGCTCGCCTGTCCGGCGGCCAGCGCGTGCGCGCTGCCCTCGCCCGCCTGCTCCTGCTCTCGCCCGATGTGCTGCTGCTTGACGAACCCACCAACCACCTCGACACCGACGGCGTCGAATGGCTCGAATCGTTTTTGCAGGACTGGGAAGGCACACTCATCGTCGTCTCGCACGACCGCTACTTCATCGATGAAGTCTGCGATCACATCTGGGACATGCACCACGGCTCGGACGACCAGTCGCTGCTCGATGACTACCACGGCAGCTACACGGATTTCGTGCTGCAGCGCGACGAACGCCGCGAACGTGCGCTCAAGGATTTCGAGGCGCAGCGTGAATTCATCCGCAAGGAAGAAGACTTCATCCGCCGCAACATCAACAGCCAGGGCAGCGGCCAGGCGCGCGGCCGGCAACGGCGCCTCAGCCGCCTCGAACATCTTGAGCGGCCACAGCAGCAGGGCACGCTCGCGCTGCGCCTCGCCGCCGCTCACCGCAGCGGCGACCGCGTGCTCGAAACACATCGACTCACACTGGGCTATCACGCCGACAAACCACTCCTCAGCCCGCCGGATATGCTGCTGCTGCGCACCGAGCGCGTTGCGCTCATCGGCCCCAACGGCACGGGCAAGACTACTTTTCTAAGAACGATTCTCGGCAACCTGCCCCCGCTGAAGGGCGAAGTACAGATCGGCGCTGCTGTGCGCGTCGGGTACTTCGCCCAGGCACACGAGGGGCTCGACCCGAACAAAACCATCCTCGATGAACTGCTCGACTCAAAGCCGGATCTGAAGCTCAGCGAAGCGCGTAATCTTCTCGGCCGCTTTCTCTTCAGCGGCGAAGATCAGTTCAAGCGCATTGACGTGCTCAGCGGTGGCGAACGCGGCCGCGTCGCACTGGCCAAGCTCACGCTGCAGGGCGCCAACGTGCTGCTGCTCGACGAGCCCACGAACCATCTCGACATCCCATCACAGGAAGTCATCACCGAAGCGCTGCGCCATTTCGACGGCACGCTGCTCTTCGTCTCGCACGATCGCTACCTGATCGCTGCGCTTGCCACGCAGCTGTGGCTGCTCACGCGTGACGATACCGGCCGCACTTCGCTGGCCGTATTCAAAGGCACTTACGACGAGTGGCGCAACCAGCGTGACGAAGATGCCATCCGTGCAACCGAGGTGCGCCCATCTGCACAGGCGAAGTCCATCGCCGCCCCCGCCGCACTACCTCCTGCGCCAGTGCTCTCGAAAAACCAAATTCAGCAGCGCATGGCAAAACTCGAAGCCGCCGAAAAACGTGTCACCGAACTCGAGCACAAGCTCACTCAGCTCGGCTTCGAAATTGAAAACGCATCGTCCGATTTCAATCGACTTCATTCACTCACCGCAGCATACAAACAAACCGAGGACGACCTCGCCGCGGCATGGCGCACCTACGAGGAGCTGGCGTAGCTGTTCAGAATTACGATTGCTCAATCCTGAACAGTTATGGACACTCCCCGATTTGGATGCTCCCTAGATTCGCACATACAATGATCTAGGATTTATTTTGCACTGGGGAGTGCACAAAACACTACGGGGATAAAATTGTTGACTAATTTTAAAAAATTCCTTCGTGCAATTCGTCGCCGTTTGTTTATATTGTTTGGCTTGAGGCCGGATTTGAAGCCATGCAAACACAAGTTCAAACTGATCCGTTTGGGTACAAGCTACGGTGGATGGACTTTCGTCCCGTTTTTGAACCTTACTCGTTCATGCATCGTATCTGCTGGTCTCGGTCTTGACGCATCATTCGATATCGAATTCGCCTCGAAATTCAACGCACGCGTGCTCATCGTCGATCCCACGCCCCGTTCGATTCAGTATTTCGAACGCATCCGGCAAAACCTGGGACGCGCAGCTTCAAAGTCGTTCACGAACGACGGCAATCAGCCGGTCGAAGTCTATGATCTGACGAACATCGGCGACGATTCTCTCGAGCTCGCGCCGGTCGCCCTCTGGCACGAGGAGACGACGCTGAAATTTTTTCTGCCGCCCAACCGAAACGATATTTCGCACTCGATCATCAACTATCAGAACAAGTATGCATCGGAAGGCGAACACATCACGGTGCAATCACTTCCCTTCGATGAACTGCTGAAAAAATACGAGATCAAGAATCTGCCCCTGGTCAAACTCGATATTGAAGGAGCTGAACGGGAAGTACTGCTCGACATGATGACCAAACGAATCTTCCCCGATCAGATTCTCGTGGAGCTTGATGAGTTGACCGTGCCTTCCCGACGCAGCGCCGCCAGAGTTCGTGAAATCCATGCCGCGCTGCTTCACAATAACTATCAGCTCGTCTCTCTGGATGAACCGAACAACGCGCTCTACGTGCATTCGTCGATGTTCACGGCTGGCGTCTCTTACGCTGTGTAGTGGCAATTACTCAGCCTCAGCCCTTGAAAATCCTGTGATTCACGGACTCGAACGAGGTCGGAACTGCTGCCTTCGACTTCCCCGACTTTGGACGCGTTCGCCAAAAAGGGCAAAATTACGGCCACCGTCGATCAGCGTTGGAACAGCGCGTTTCGCAGGATCTTCCCCCCCCCGCTCCTGAACGGTTGCGGCGTAGGGAGTGCTCAAAATCTAATTGATGAAACCCGCGAAACACGCCATCGCCCGCCCCCGAAGGGGGCGGGCGATGGCG
>CAXNFZ010000074.1:0-10883 GCA_964201495.1 Chloroflexota bacterium
GACGAATCTGGGCAATCACCTTCTGCTGGCATGGTGGAGGGTGATCCTGGCCGAATCGAGGCATGAAAGATGACGTGAACGCTAGAAAGCTGGACAGAATTAGTTGCGTTGTTTGGAAAACCCATTCGGAGGTGAACGAACTATGGCAGTAATCGGTGAAAAGCTTGTCAAGCAGCTGCGGAGCGTCGGTCTGAAGAAGACCGTCGCGCAGCGCTTGGACGACGGCTTTACCCGTTGGAATACGGGCTTGACATGGAACGATGTGCGCGGGGTGCTGCGCGGTGATCCACCGGCGAAGCCCAATCCGCGTGTGAAGCCTCACACGGAGAGCTTCTGGTATCACATTCGGCCGACCTTCTATCACGAGGCGGTTACGACTTTGTATCCGACTTTCCGCCTGGGCCTGCTCTCAGCGGTGTTTTTTACGTGGGAAATCATCACGGGCTTGTTCCTGATGATTTTCTATACACCGTCTCCTACGGTGGCGTATGCGAACATGCTCGACATCATGACGAACGTGCCCTTCGGCAAGTTCATGCGTGACCTGCACCGCATCGGCGCAGAGGGCATGGTGATCGTGGTGACATTGCATATGTGTCGCACATTCATTACCGCGTCGTATAAAAAGCCACGACAGTTCACGTGGTTTACGGGTGTGGTGCTGTTGATCATTACGCTGTTCCTGTCGTTCTCCGGTTACCTGTTGCCGTGGGACCAGTTGGCGTTCTGGGCTGTGACGATCGGCACCTCGATGGCGGATGCGGCGCCGCTGGTCGGACGCGAAGTGAACCTGCTGCTGCGCGGCGCGCCGGACATCGGCGCCGGCGGTCTGCTGCGTTTCTATCTGTTCCACGTGCTGCTGTTCCCGCTGATCG
The DNA here is from genome assembly GCA_964201495.1 of Chloroflexota bacterium. Classification (GTDB taxonomy): domain Bacteria; phylum Chloroflexota; class Anaerolineae; order J036; family Brachytrichaceae; genus CANJQH01. The sequence goes on from CAXNFZ010000074.1 coordinate 876, forward strand.
GCATCGTATTCGTCGGGGTGCACTATTACAAGGTCGTGCGCTTCGGCATCTCGCTGCCGCCGGAGCTGGAAGCCGTAGGGGAGGACACCGCGCGCAAGGTTCCGCCGGAGAAGCGCGTCAACTTCCTGCCGGACATCGCCACGAATGAGATCATGTATGCGGCGGTGACGTTCGCGGTGCTTGCGATTCTCAGTGCCACGGTCTTCGTTTCGCCACTGGAGAATCACGCCGATCCGAAGCAGACACCGCTGCACACGGTTGCTCCGTGGTACTTTTACTGGCTGCAGGGTCTGCTGAAAGTGCCGCACGTGCTGCCGTTCCTGCCTTCTGCCGACAGCTTCTTCGCGAACGTGCTTGGCCTGACGCCGAAGGTGTTCTGGGGTGTGGTCGTTGGCCCGCTGATGATCGCTCTTCTGTTCATCGTGCCGTACGTGGACCCGAATCCGAGCCGCCGCTACGGCGACCGCAAGACTGCGATGGGCCTTGGTGCAGCCTTCGCTGCGTTGATCGTGTATCTGTCACTCGCTGGCCGCCCGCTGGGCGTGCCCGTCACCGGCTTCGGCTATGTCGGCGGCGATCCGGCGGTGGAAGTGGGTCAGCACTTCATTCCTGACGAGGGCCACGGCATTGTTAAGGAAATGCACTTCGAGGCGCTCGTGCCCGGCACGCATGAAGTCTCCGGGTCGCCGAGCACGGGATCCGAAGAACTCGACCACCTGATTCACGACATCAACAGTGAGATCAGTTCGCGCAAGGCTTCGGCCGACCCGCTCGGCAACATCATGCCGCAGGACGCGAAGGGCTCGATCAAGATTGAGGATGTTCAGGCCGACCTGCGCAAATTCACGCTGTTCATCGATTACACCGATGCCAAGGGCGTGCCGCAGAAGTTTCAGAAATATCTGTATCTGCACAAGGAATCGGCCTACAAGCACTAAGCGTGAAGCAAAGGGCACTGCAGTGTGGTCATCGCAAGATGATCGCGCTGCAGGCTCGGAGCAGTAAGGATTTATCGCGATGTTGAAGAAAATTGTGACATTTCGGCCGAGCTTCACGCTGCGCATCCTGACCGGCCTGGTTTCATTTCTGTTTTTGCTGAGCGTCTGCACGCTCACGTATGTATCAGATGTGACCACGGCGCTCAGTGATCGTGACGTGCAGTTCCGTGGCCGCCTGATTGAACAGGGTGCGCGTTATTACAAAGAGCAGTGCGCTCGTTGTCATGGTCCGGAAGGACTGGGTATCGAGGGCGTCGGCCCTGGCATCAGCAACGAGAACTTCCTCGGCCAGGTTGAATTCCGTGAGGTCGATGGACAGCGCGTGATTCAGCAGATCAAACCCAGCAAGCGTCTCGAAGAGCTTGGCTACAAGGGTTCGTTGCGCGACTACGTGCGCAGCGTGATTGCGTCGGGTCTGCCGATCAAGAGCAGCTCGGACTGGTCTGATCCGCATCCGCCTTTCCTCGACTCATACGGCGGTCCGATGCGCGTCGACCAGGTGGACAACGTCACGAGCTTCGTGATCAACTGGGCGCAGGCGCCGAAGTCGGACGGTGAAGCGATCCTTCCGCCGCCGCCTGGTGCGGGCGGCGCGCCCAAGCCGACTGCAGTGCCGTTGACGGCGGAGCAGGAAGCGGGCAAGCAGGTCTATCTGAAGGCCGGCTGCAACGCCTGCCACGCCATCAAGGGCGTGGGCAGTCAGGGCGCCGTAGGTCCGAATCTGAACAAGATCTACACAGTCGCAACTGAGCGCATCGCCTCCGATGCGTACAAGTCCGCTGTGAAGGACCAGCCTGCGGCGACGACGCCGGAGGATTATCTGAAGCAGGCGATTCATTATCCGAACGCGTATATCGCGCCGGAGTGCCCGACGGGCGCATGCGCCGCCGGCATCATGCCGCAGAATTTCAAGGACTCGATCGCCGCCGGCGACTTCGATAATCTGATCACCTACCTGAGCACGCTCAAGTAGCGTTTCTGCAGCGAACGACTACACTCGGTGAGCTCTTGTCCAGGTGGGCAGGAGCTCACTGATTTCGTTTTCCAGTAATCAGCGTGACTTGCTGCAGTACTATCGTTCTGTTGATTTTATTGGTAACTACTCAGGCCATCCATTTTTCCAACGCGAAACGCGCTATTCCTTCCACCCTTTGGGGGGAAGGAATAGCGCGTTTCGCGGGAAATACTGATTTAGGCCTGAGTAGTTACTTTTATTGTTTTAATGACTTTGCTCTTAATGACCTCGCTTTTAATAATCTCGGACGTCCTTTCCAGGGTGTGTTTCACGATAAAACAAGACTGGTCTGAGTAGCAGCCCTTTAAAAATGAATGTTTCTGATCAACGCGCCGTGCTGCGCGTCACCGCTGCGCTGATGCTGGCCCAGAGCTTGTCTTCAGCCGCTTACTCGTCATCCGTCGCCGTCAATCAGCTTGCCATCGTCGATATGACCGGCCAGCGCACACTCGGCGGATTGCCGTCTGCGCTGGTGCTGGCTGGGTCAGCGTTGATGGCGTACCAGGCCGGTAAGCTGTTTGCACGCTTCGGACGCCGGCCGGTGTTGATTTTTGGGACAGGACTCGGCGTGATCGGTGCGGCGATCGCCGGGAGCGGTGTTTGGATGCAGAGCCTGTTCGTCTTTTTGCTCGGACTGATCGTGCTCGGCTGCGGGCGCGGCATTCTTGATCAGGCGCGATTTGCTGCGGCCGAGATCAATCCGGCGAGCCGGCGTGCGCGCGCGCTGAGCTTCGTCGTGTGGGGCGCGACGATCGGCGCAGTTGGCGGACCGCTCATTGCGCCGCCGCTGGATGCGTTCGGGCGCAGCATTGGTTTGCCGCAGTACATCGGCGCGCTGTACGGCACGAGTGTGTTTTACGCCGTCGCCGGCGTCGCCATTTTCGTATTGCTGGCCCTGGACCTGCGCGGACTTACCGCGCGGGTGGCGGCGCTGGAACCAGTGCAGGCGACCGTAACGACGGCGGTGCAGAATGTGCAGCGGTCGTTGCGTCGAATGCTCGGCGAGGTTCCTGCGGCGCGCACGGCGCTCGTGGCCATGGCTGCCGGCCAGGCCAGCATGGCGCTGATGATGTCGTGCATCAGCATTCATATGAAGGATCACAACCATGGGCTCGGCGACATCGCCATGGTGATCAGCATGCACACCCTGGGAATGTTCGCGCTCTCGCCGCTCGTGGGTTTGCTGACCGACCGAATCGGTCGCCGCCCGGTAATCGTGATCGGCGCGGCGATTCTGGTGATCGGTTCGGTGCTGGTGCCCGTATCGCTGCACACGCCGGTGATTGCGTTCGCAGAGTTTCTCGTGGGACTTGGCTGGAGCGGTTGTTACGTGGCGGGTTCGACGCTGCTGACCGACGCGCTCGGCCGTGACGAACGTGCGCGGCTGCAGGGTGCGAACGACGCCGTTGTTGCCGTGTGCAGCGCGATCGGCAGCCTGTCCAGCGGCATTTTGCTGGAGCTGATCGGCATTTGGCCGCTGGCGCTCGTTGGGATGGCTGTGGCGGCCCTGCCGCTGCTGATGGCTGTGAAGCGGATGGCTGATCCTTCACTGCGTTCCGGGCAGGCTCACTCAGCCTGATCGTGAGCGTTCCCGAGGGTTCTGGAAGTGGCCAGCAGCACTTTCTCAAGCGCACGCGCATGCTCTGCATCACGAGCGATGCAGAGCATGTTGCCGCCGCGGCCGCCTCCGCTCATCTTGGCGCCGAGTGCGCCGGCGTTGCGGGCGACGGCGCACAGCGCGTCGAGTTCGGGGCTCGAGACGTCGAGCGACTGCAGCAGCCGGTGATTTGCGTTCAGAGCGGCGCCGAGGCGGTGCAGGTCTCCTGAGCCAAGCGCGTGCTGTGCTTCGAGCACGCACGCGGCGATGTCATCGAAGATGCGTTCGAGCCGCGCTGTGTCAGCCAGCCATGCCGAGCGCACGTCGCCGACCGGAATATGGGTTGGCGTCGTCTTGCCCGTGCCGGCGATGATGAGCGGTAATTTTTCGATATATTCGCCGGAAAGAATCTGCGGCTGTGCGCCGCGGATGAATCGCACCGGCCGCTCCCATGCGATGGTCGTGTTGTCGATGCCGCTGGGGGTGCCGTGATGCATCTTCTCAACCTCGAAGGCCAGTGTGCTTGCGTCGGCAGCGGATAGTTCGCGTTCGGCCCATGCTGCGATGGTGCGCGCAATGGCGATTGAAACGGCGGCGCCGCTGCCAAGGTTGGCGCCGATTGGGATGTCGCTGTGCAGATCGATGTGTGCAGAAGGCATCGGAACGCTCAGCATTTCGCACGTCAGGCGCGCAATGGCAGCCAGCGGATATAACGGATGCGATGCCTCTGCTTCAGCGACCACGACCGCTTCGCCCAGGTCTGTGGCGTGGATGGTGAGCGAACCTTCCTGCGCTGTCATGCGCGCGTGCGCGCGCAGATGTGGAAGTGGCAGCGCGATAGCCGGCCGGCCGTACACCACGGCGTGCTCGCCGCACAAAATAATTTTGGCGCATGCGGTGCGTTCTGCGAATTGCATGACGTGAGTGTAAACCGTGACGGCCGACCGCTCGGATGCACCCAATGTCGATCGTAGAATCTTGTTATGCGACTCTCTTTCTCGCGTGAGCCACTGCCGCCGCAGGTGCGCGCACTCGAGCCATGGCGGGATGGCCGCCAGCTGGCGGCGCTGATTGAGGTTGCGTTTTCTCGGGATGAAATTGGCGTCGGCGGTGCGCGCATGATCGAACTGTTGCGCAGCTATGGTCAGTATGAGCCGATGATGTTCGGCATGGGGACCAGCTATGTGTGGATCGAGGATGGCCGTCTGGTTGGCAACGCATCGATTCAGCGCAATCCAACGCGTCTGGATACCTGGATCATCGGCAACGTCGCCACGGATCCGGCGCATCGCCGCAAAGGAGTCGCGCGCGCGGTCATCGAGGCCTGCGTACGACATGCGCGTGCGCGCGGCGCGCGGCAAATTGCGCTGCTCGTCGACCAGGACAATGCGGCGGCGCGGCGGCTGTATGAATCGCTCGGTTTCGACGAATTCGGCATGACGACCTATTATTTGCGCGACGCTGTCCGAGATATGCCGGTGACACATGCGCAAGGCGATCCGCAGACGCGCCTGGCTCGCTGGTCCGATCACCGTGCTGTGTGGGAATTGACGCGCAGCAATATTACTGAGGAGTACACGTATGCTGAGCCGTTCGATGCCAGCTTGTATCAGCTGGGGCTTCTCTGGTCGCTGCGTAATTTTTTTGGAGGAGGGCGGGAGAGCTGGCTGGTGCTCGAAGATACTTTGCGCGGTGGTCTGCTGGGTGCGGTTCGTGCGCATATCGGCCGTGATGAGCCGCATCATCATCTGGAGCTGATGCTTGGGCCGCATGGAAATGTGATGGAAGGAGAAGCCTTGATGCAAAGCGCGCTGCACGCGATGTCTGTGCGTGAACTGATGCCAATGCCGATCGCCGCTGCGCAGTCGCATACGAATATGGCTGCGATGGAGTCGCTCGAGAGTGCCGGGTTTCAACCACGGCGTGTGCTCCTGCATATGAAGCGGTGCTATTGGTGACTCATGGCAACGGTAATCAATCAGGCCAGCCTGTTTTGTGGGAAATATCGGCCTGGTCTTGAGTAGTTACCGGCAACGACGCATTCTTTCGTCGGAATGTTCGGAATGTTCGGAATCGTGCGCTCGTGCGTGGCTGCATGCGTGATGGCGGGCGCACGCGAGTATGAGTTGTGGATGTAAGCAGAAGGTAACTACTCAGGCCATCCATTTTCCAACGCGAAACGCGCTATTCCTTCCCCCTTCGGGGGAAGGAATAGCGCGTTTCGCGGGAAATACTGATTTAGGCCTGAGTAGTTACAGCAGAAGTAAGCAGAAGTAAGCAGAAGTAAGCAGAAGTAAGCAGATGTAAGCAGAAGTAAGCAGATGTAAGCAGACGTAAATAGAATTTGTGTCGTTGTCGAACTTCGTCGAAGTGAAGTTACGAGCACTCGGAGTTGTGAATGCCTGAACTACCTGAAGTGGAGACGATCGCACGCACACTGCGTGAAGGACGTGGTGCGCCCGCGCTATTGGGCCGGTGCATCGAAGATGTGCACGTGCTCTGGCCGCGTGAGGTGCACGGGATGACGGTGGAATCGTTCGTCGACGCAGTGCGTGGAACATGTGTTTCTAAGATTGACCGCATCGGAAAATATCTGGTGATCGAGTTGAAGCGCGGCTCAGACACTCGGCCGATGCTCGTGCATTTGCGCATGAGCGGCCGACTTGATGTGCTTCCTGTGGAGCAGGCATTTACGCCGCATGCGCGAGTGGTGTGGACGCTCGACGGGGCGGCGGCGTTGCGTTTCGATGATGCGCGCAAGTTCGGGCGCGTGTATCTTCCTGCGCGCATCGAGGACGTGACGGGTCACATCGGGCCGGACGCCTTGTTGATCGGTGCAGACGAATTCGTGCGGCGCTTGTGCGCACGGCGCGGCGCGCTAAAGCCGTTGTTGCTCGATCAGGGATTCATCGCTGGGGTGGGGAATATCTACGCAGATGAATCGCTCTTTCGATCTGGGATTCACCCGCTGCGCGCAGCGCATACAGTGAGTGAGGCAGACGCGCGACTGCTGCACGCGATCGTGCGTGATGTGTTGCTTGAGGGAATCGCAGCGAATGGGGCGAGCTTCGACTGGGTGTATCCGGGCGGAAATTTTCAGGACAACTTTCGGGTCTATGGCCGCACCGGGCAGCCGTGCGTCACCTGCGGCGAACCGATTCTGCGAATCGTCGCAGCGCAGCGCGGCACACATTACTGCGAGAAGTGTCAGCGTTGAATGCGCAGCAGATTGGTGGGTCCGGCAGCCTGAATCATGTCGCTTGCCGCGGCACATCCGGCAGCAGCTGCGGTGATCGGTGATGCGCCGCGGGCGAGAGCGGTCAGCACCGTGCCGCAGAACGTGTCGCCGGCGCCGGTTGGATCGACCTCGCGTGCGGTCGGTGCTGGGACGTGCCGCGGGTCTGCGTGAGCGCAGACGAGTGCGCCATTGGCTCCGAGCGTGATGAACGTGAGCGTTTTGGTCGGAGGGGGCAGTGCATTCGCCTGCGTGAAAGCGTGGCCGAACAATCCACGTGCTTCGTTGTCGTTCATGAAGAACATGTCGCATTCGTCGATGAGAGTGCGAACGACGTCAGCAGCAGTCTGCACTAGTCGAAAGTAGGTTCCGGCTGAAATGAAGCGTGCGCCGCGAGCGCGGCAGGCATGTGCGAAGTCGAGCATGCGCGGCGCGCTGCTGAGAGCGGCGATATGAACGGCATCGAAATCCGACAGGTTGTTGGGGAGGTGTGCGTCCATGAGCTGCTGCTCAGCGCCCCATGCAGCATCGAGCAGAGTTGCTTTGCCGTCACCGTGGTGGGCGATGGCGAGCCGCGGCAGCTCTGTTTCAGCGATGAGCGGCCCGATCCAGTGCAGGCGCTCTGCTGCGTCGGCGAATGCCGGTGGCATCGGCTGCGGCTGTGGTGCACACAAGGTGACGTGCGCGCCGGCCTGCGCGGCGGCAAGGGCAGTGTAGAGGCCGGCGCCGCCGATCGTCTGCACGATTCCGGAAGGCAGGTGCAGCGTGTCGCGTGAGGCGGTGCCGACGACGAGGATATGCGGCTCTCGTGGAGTGGACATGACGCTGGCACTATACGTCAGTCGCGGTGAGGATTCCTGCTGAATCACCCGGGTGCGTCCGGGGTTGGATGCGAATGCATTTCACACGCGAAGCCGCAAAGAACGCGATGAGGTCTGAATTGCGTTGCCCAAGAATCGTATTCAAGTGAAGGCGTGGACGGCGATATCAAACGTTTCCCTTCGCGTTCTTTGCGGCTTCGCGTGAGGAAAATCTGCTGTCGAAAGTCGGCGCTAACTGCGGATGCACCTATGGCCTATGCCCCTGCAGGCTCTGACGCATCTACAATCCGCGCGATGCAGGAAAAAGCCCGGCTGCGAAAACAGGTCCGTGTGCTGCGCGACGCCGCGCCGGTGGATGCGCGTGCGCGCTGGAGCGCGCGCATCTGTGAACGTGCTTTGTCACATCCCGCCTATGTTCGCGCCCGCACGGTGCATGTGTTCTTGTCTTTTCAAAGTGAGATCGATACGCGTGCCATCGTCCTGCATGCACTGGCAGGCGGCAAGCGCGTCGTCGTGCCGGTATTTTTGTCTCGATCTGAAGAAACGCCGGCGACGCAGATCGAGACGCTCGATGATGCTGCGTACGATATCGGCAGCTGGGGCATGCGCGTGCCGAAAGTGCGCCGCGATGTGCCGATCGACGAAATCGATCTGGTGTTTGTGCCGACGTTGTGCTGGTCGCAGGTCGGCATCGGTCGCTATGCACGCGTCGGCTATGGAGCGGGGTATTACGATCGGCTGCTGGCGTGCCTGCGTCCGGATGTGCCGCGCATCGGCCTGGCCTTTGAATTGCAGCGCGTCGAAGCGTTGCCGGTCGAGCTGCATGATCAGCTGATTGATGAAGTGTTGACGGAGGGCGTTCCTCTGCGCTCGTGAAATGCACGTAGCCGAGCGAAGCAGGCTTATCCCTTCTCTATCTTTGTCGACTCCACGATCTCTGCAGTGATGTCTACTTGTGGTCCGACATCTCTTTCTTGTGTAGGAGTCAACGGATGAACTACTGCAGGCGGCGAGTCGCGTCAGTTGCGTTCCATATTTGCAGTAGAAAATTGACTGGCCTGAGTAGTTGCGAAGATTCAGTATTCCGCCAGATGATCTAAGAGGCCGGCAGGTCTTACACTGAAATCATCATGAGCCGATTTCGGCACTTTCTATATATATGCGTAGCGGTGTGCGGAATTTTTTTTGCGACCGTCGAATTCAGCGTAGCGCAGACCACCGGCTATGTGGTGCGGCGCGGGGACACACTTAGTGCCATTGCCCTACGCTACGACACGACTGTGATGGCGATTATGCGTGCGAACGGCATCAGGACTGCGCGCAGCATCTGGGCTGGTCAACGCCTGGTGATTCCTGCTGCCTCCGGGCCTGCTGCGCCTGCGTCCGTATCCGACCCGAGCGCACAGGCTGCAGCCGGCCGTCTGCCGAGCGTGGTGCCGGCGCGAGGGAAGGCCATTTTCGTAAGCATTCGTCAGCAGCGCATGTATGCGTACAGCAACAGCCGGCTGATCTATCGCTGGACAGTGAGCACCGGTCTGCCCGGACGCAACACGGCGCGCGGCAATTTTCGTGTGCAGAGCAAGTATGCCGAAGCGTGGTCGAGCATATGGCAGCTGCGCATGCCGTATTGGATGGGCATATATGATGTCGGCACATACGAAAACGGCATTCACGCGCTTCCGATCAACCGGAATGGCCAGAAACTATGGAGTGGGCTGCTTGGTTCACCTGCTTCGTTCGGCTGTGTGATTTTGAGTACGGAGAATGCTGCGACGTTGTATCGGTGGGCGTCGATCGGCACCCCCGTGATTATTCGATACTAATCGTGCATCTTTTTCTTTCTCCTCATCTCGACGATATCGCACTCTCGTGTGGCGGCTGGGTGCATCAACTGACGGGCGCGGGTGAGCGCGTCGTGATTGCTGCCGTGTGCAGCGGCGACACGCCTCGCGGCAACACGTTTTCTGAAGCGGCGCGCCATGTGCATTGGGAATGGCAGCTTGGAGAAGACAACCCGTACGCGGCGCGGCGTGCCGAAGACATCGACGCATGCGCTGCGCTCGGCGCGGAGTCGCTGCATCTCGGATTTCTCGATGCGGTGTATCGCAGTGACGCGCACGGCGAACCGCTTTATACGCGCAACTTCATCGGCGGCGCCGTGCAGGACGCTGACTGGCGCGGGATGTACTTTTGCCTGATTGCGCGTTTGCGTCCGTTGATGGCTGCGGCTGAGCACGTATATTGCCCGCTGGCAATCGGCGGCCATGTCGATCATGTGCTGGTGCGCAGCGCGGCGGAAGCAGCCGGTTCGTGCGTGCTGACCTATTACGAGGACTATCCGT
>CAXNFZ010000075.1:0-10857 GCA_964201495.1 Chloroflexota bacterium
AATTAGATTTTGAGCACTCCCCCATTACGACGGCGATCGAACAATTGCCCCTTTTGGCGAACGCACCCCCTTGATCGATGCACTTGAGCCAGGGTGAAGATCCGTGACGGCTGAGATATTGGTGAATATCTTGACAAAGCACGTCTTTAAGGTTGTAATCACAATCTAACGGGCCATTTACGGGTGTTTCAGCACGCGTGTGCACGTTTTTGAAGGATTCTGCTGCAAATCATGCGATCCACGCCGAATTTATTCGCGATGATTTGTGCGGAGACCGAATTAAAGTGTTGTCGGAGGAGATACAAATGCAGAAACGAAAATCGTTTGCCGCAGTGTCCCTGTTCGCGGCAGCCAGCATGTTGCTGGCCGCCTGCGGTGCGCAGGGCACTCCCATCGTCCAGACCGTCGTGGTCAAGGAAGAGGTGGTGAAGGAAGTAGAGAAGGAAGTGGTGAAGGAAGTTGAGAAGGAAGTGGTGAAGGAAGTTGTTGCCACGAGCGCTCCTGAGTGGACAACGCCTCACCCGATCCTCAGCGACGTCAAGGTTCGCCAGGCGATCGCGCACTGCAGCGACCGCGATGCGCTGATTGCTTCGGTTTACGACTACGTTTCTGATGAGGACAAGCCGAAGCTGCGCATGGACACGTTCATGCCGAAGACGGCTGAGTTCTATGCGAAAGACAACGCGAACATCATCGACTACGCGCACGACATTACTGGCGCGGGCAAGCTGTTGGACGAAGCGGGCTGGACGCTGCCGGAAGGCGCCACTGTGCGCCAGAACGACAAGGGCGAGCCGCTGATCATCCGCTTCACCACCACGAACGCGGCATTCCGCCAGACGTGGGCGGCGGTGTTCGAGCAGCAGATGGCCCAGTGCGGCATCGTGCTGCAGCGCTCGCATGTCCCCGGCAGCATCTGGTTCGGTGGCAACTCCGGCCTGCGCCGCCGCGACTTTGACCTCGGCGCATTCGCCTGGGTCGGTGAGGCAGAGCCCCCCGGCGTGACGCTGTATGCCTGTGATCAGGTTCCGACCCCGGCCAACAACTGGGAAGGTCAGAACTACATGGGCTGGTGCAATGAAAAGGCGAGCAACGCGATCAAGGCGGGCAATAACACGCTCGACCGCGCGGAGCGCATCAAGCAGTACGCCATCGTGCAGGAAGAGTTCACCAAGGACATGATCTCGCTGCCGCTGTTCCAGCGCAACGAGACGGCCGGCTACGGCAAGAGCCTGCAGGGGTTCAAGGCGAACACGACCGAGTACTACTCGCACAGCGCCAAGGACTGGGACAACGGCGGCAAGGACGTGGTGGTCGCCCTGACGCAGGAACCGGCCTCGATGTTCGGGCTGATCGAGAGCGCGGCTGTGCAGCGCATCGCGTCGATCCTCGTCGACACCGGCTGCTACACGCAGTATGACTACGGCTTCCAGCCGAACCCGGCGTGCATGGATGAGTTCCCGACCATCGGCAACGGCGCCATGAACGACCCTGTCGAGCCTAAGGACGGCGACCGCGTGGTCGACGCCAGCGGCAACCTCGCGCAGATCGTCGGCGGCAAGGCCGTCGCCCTGGACGAGGAGAACAAGCCCACCGACAAGGCCGTCAAGGTCAAGAACGAGATGGGTGAGGACGTCGACTTCGCTGCGGGCGTGAAGATGCTTCAGCTGAAGGTCGTGCACACCTACAAGGCCGGCAACAAGTGGAGCGACGGTGAGCCTGTCAAGGCTGCCGACATGGCTCTTGCGAACACCGTTGCCTGCGCCAAGGACAGCGGCGCCACTTCGTTCTACGGCTGCGATCGCACGGCTTCGTTCGAGGCCAAGGATGTCGACGGCGGCATCGAGGCGACGACGCTCTATGTGGCCGGCTATCAGCCGCCGACGTTCTTCCTGCCCGGCGGCTTCGGCATTCCGTCGCATCGGGCTGTGCAGAGCGAAGGTGACAACAACGGCAAGAAGCTCTCCGAGGTCCCGACGGCTGATTTCCAGAAGCTGCCGGAGATCACCGAGACGCCGATGGGCACCGGCCCCTACATTCTCTCGAAGTGGGAGAAGGGCCAGCGCATGACCTTCGATGTGAACCCGAACTACGCGGGTGAGCTGAAGGTGAAGAAGGTCGTGATCCAGTTCTTCGGCGACACGAATGGCGCCGTTGCCGCCCTGCTGGCTGGCGACGTCGACATCGTGGGCAGCGAAACGCTGGGCGCGGGCGCCGAAGCCAAGGCCGTGATCGAAGCGGCTGCGGCCGGCAAGATCCAGGCTGAGAACATCGCCTCGGCGACGTGGGAGCACATCGACTTCAACCTGTTCGTGCGCTAAGTCGCGCTGCGTCACTGCTGTGTCCGCGATCTGCGAATATCGCAGTCTGTGTCCCGTCTCCTGTGAGGCGGGATGCAGCGTGCGAGGCGGATTCCAGGCGGGCAGGGCAGTTTCCGCGCCGACCGAAGCACGGGAGGTCGACTCCCCTGCTATCGAACGAGCCGCTCCAACGCCGCAACGCGCGGCGGTGGAGCGGTTCTTCGTTTGTCACACTTCACGCCTGATGCAGGCAGGAGTGTACGCTGTGACTATTCCGCAGGCTGCCGATCTGATTTCGTGCAGTTGCGTTTTCGTGTTCGCAGATTCGTCGGAGGTGTCCCCACCGTGTTGACGTTCCTCGTGCGCCGCGCGCTCTCGATATTCGTGATGCTGCTGGTGGTTTCCTTTGCTGCGTACTGGCTGTTTTATAACGCGCCCGGCGGGCCGCTGCAGATGATTGCAGAAATGCAGCAGAGCGGCCGCAACCAGCTCGATGCCGGTGCGGTCGACCGCATCAAACTGCGCTTCGACCTCGATCTGAAGCACGGTGTGCGTTACATGCGCTGGCTGACCGGTTTCCCGAGTGGGCCGATCGAAATCGGTGGTCAGCAGATATTCGGCGGCACCCCGATCGGCTGCTTGAAGGAAGCGCCGCCCGGGCAGAAGGTCATTCTGCAGTACGCCGACGGCACACAGATCGAGACCAACTGCCTGCGGCCGACGTACTTGCAGGATCTCACCAATCCGAATCGTCGCGTCAGCAAGGGCGCGCTGCGGCTGGACTTCGGCGTATCGCAGCTGATCGCACGCGAGCGGCCGGTGCTGGAGCTGATTGAGACGCGGCTGGCGCCGACGCTGCTGCTGATGGGCGTGGCGAACGTGCTTGCTATTTTGATCGCTGTGCCGATCGGGGTGCTGTCGGCCGTGAAGCAGTATTCACGCTTCGACTATTTCGTGACTACGGTGACTTTTTTCGGGTCGGCGATGCCGACGCTCTTCCTGGGCATCATAGGCATCTTGTTCTTCTCGCTGTTTCTGCGTGATATGGGCCTGCCGTTCCTGCCGCCTCAGCTGGCGGAGTCGAATCGCGACGCCGTCGTGCCCCTGCTCGGAGAAATCACCGCAGGTTCGCTGGGTGATCGCATCTGGCATCTTGTTCTGCCGGTGGCAGTGCTCACCTTCGTCAGCCTGACCGGCTGGAGCCGCTTTGTGCGTTCGAGCATGCTTGAAGTGCTCAAGCAGGACTACGTGCGCACCGCGCGCGCCAAGGGTGTGCGCGAGACGATGGTGATCATGAAGCATGCCTTTCGCAACAGCATGATCCCGTTCGTGACGCTTCTCGTGGGCGTATTGCCGAGCCTGTTCGCCGGCGCAATCGTCACGGAATCGATCTTCAGCTGGCCCGGCCTCGGCCGTTTGTACGTGCAGTCGCTCGGGGGTGATTACACTGTGGCGATGGCGATTCTGCTGATTTCGACGTTTCTGACGCTGATCAGCTTCCTATTGGCCGACGTGCTGTACACAGTCGTCGATCCGCGCATCCGACTTTCGTAATTCTGAGCAGCGAACGCGACCGGCTGTCCTGCAGCTTGTTGTGTTCGCTGCGATTCCGATATTGCAGCGATTCAGTCCCTGTGAAACAACACTTTCGTAACGACTCAGGCCTAAGTCTATATTTCCTGCGAGACATGCGACAGGAAATAGACTGGCCTGAGTGATTACCTGCTCTTTAATTCCAGGGATGCACAGGCAGGGGCAAATCACTGCTGAGAACACTATGACGACGAAAATTCGCGGCGCCGATGCGCTTGCTGTGATGAAGCCGGAAAGCCAGGCCATGCTGGTGCTGCGCCGCTTTCGCAAGCACAAGCTGGCAGTGATTTCGAGCGTTCTGCTGGTGGTGATCTTCGGGTTGTCGCTGTTCGCCCCTCTCGTATCGCCGTTCAAGGTTGATCATCTCGACCTGACGTACAAGTTTGCCCCGTTCTTTACGGTGTACGAGCCGACGGGCGCAGTTCACCTGGTGGGCACAGACCATCTCGGCCGTGATTTGTTTACGCGCCTGTTGTATGGAGCGCGCGTGACCTTAAGTGTGGCTGTGCTCGTCGCGACGTTGTCATGCGCGCTCGGCGCGATTATCGGCGCTGTGGCCGGGTACTATCGCGGGCTGATCGACACCGTGCTGATGCGCGTGCTCGACTTCACTTCGGGGATCCCGGACCTGCCGGTGCTGCTGATCCTGGCGTCGATCCTGCTGACCGATCCGAAGCTGCTGCCACTGCCGGATTTCGTGACGCGGATGTTCGAATCGCTGCTGCTGGTGCGCGAACGCGAGGCGCGCTCGGTCGTGGTGATCGTTCTGGTGCTGATGTCGCTCGGCTGGACGGGCGTGGCGCGCCTGACGCGCGGCATGGTGCTGGGCGTGCGTGAGACCGACTACGTGACTGCATCGCGTTCGCTCGGGGTGGGGGACTGGATGCTGATCGTGCGGCATATCCTGCCGAACGTATCTGCGCCGATCATCGTCGCATTCACGCAGTCGCTGGCTGGTGCATTCGCGGCGGAAACTGCGCTGAGCTTCCTCGGGTTCGGCGTGCAGGAGCCGGCGGCCACATGGGGCAACATGATGGCCATTGCGCAGAACAATATTTTCGAGAATCGTGTGATGCCGCTGGTCGTCGGATTGCCGATCCTGCTTTGTTCGCTGGCATTCAATTTCATCGGCGACGGTTTGCGCGACGCGCTCGATCCGCGCTTGAAGATGTAGTTGAAGAGGTAAAAGCCGCCGCAGGTGAAATGCGTGAACTATGCTGTCCTGCGCCCTCGAATGTTCGTTGTGGGAGGTTCGCGGGAGGTTCGAAGGGAATTCGATCAGCAAATGTCCGCATGCAGCGTCCGCGGGGGCTGACTCGCAGCGATTTTCGTCAATTTTGTCAAAATGACGGATGCGCCATTCCGGCACATCATCTACAATCCGAAGAATCTTAACCGAGGAGTATTCATGGTTTCAGCAACAGCCGGTGCAGCTACGTCGTCCCGTGCATATGTCAAATCCGAAGATGTCCTGTTGGACATTCAGGGATTAAAGACTCACTTCTTCACTGAAGATGGAGTAGTCAAGGCGGTCGACGGCGTCGATATTTACGTGAAAAAAGGCGAGTGCCTGGGTGTCGTTGGTGAATCGGGGTGCGGCAAGAGCCAGACCATGATGTCGGTGATGCGGCTGATCGGGCCGCCCGGAAAAACCATCGAAGGCACCATTGCATACGATGGGCGTCAACTTCTGAATCTCACCGAAAAAGAGATGACGGACATCCGCGGCAACAAGATCTCGATGATCTTTCAGCAGCCGCAGACGTGCCTGAATCCCGTGTTCAAGATCGGCGACCAGATCGCCGAGGTGCTCGAGATTCACCAGGCGATGAACAAGAAGGATGCGCTGGCCCGAGCAATTGAGCTGCTGCGCATGGTGGGCATCCCGGAGCCGCAGAAGCGCGCAAATGCGTATCCGCACGAGATTTCGGGCGGTCAGGCGCAGCGCGTCATGATCGCGATGGCGCTGGCGTGCCAGCCGACGCTGTTGATCGCCGACGAGCCGACGACGGCGCTCGACGTGACGATCCAGGCGCAGATTCTGGACCTGATGCGCGACCTGCGCGAAAAGACCAACACGGCGATCATTCTGATCACGCACGACCTGGGCGTCGTCGCAGAAATGTGTGAGCGTGTGATGGTGATGTACGCCGGCCAGATAGTGGAAGAAGCCGACGTCAACACGATTTTCAAGAATCCGAAGCATCCGTATACGAAGGGCCTGATCGGCTCGACGCCGGTTCTCGGCGACGTGCGCGAGCGGCTCGAGGTCATTCCTGGCTCGGTGCCCAATTTGCTGAACCCGCCGCCCGGCTGCCGCTTTGAACCGCGCTGCCAGGTGTGTGAAGGAGCGGCGCGCGAGCGCTGCCGCGTCGAGCTGCCGCCGTTGCGCGAAATCGAACCGGGGCACTTTGTGCGTACCTGGCTGTACGACTAATGCAACGAGCATGACCTGCCTGTTTGCGGTGTTTCATCCGCGGATGTTGCCAGCATGGATATTCCGGGGAAATCGAACGCAGCAAACGGGCAGATCTGGTGAACTACTTCAACTCTTCCTGCACATCGTTCGAATTTCCGTTCGTTTTGCCGCCGTCGATCCGTCGGTGGCGAATGATCGTGATTCGAGCCGGACTACATCGGGTTCATCAGGAAGAGGTTTCATTAGGGATTGAGCAGGGACTGACTAAGACCCATCATGAGCACCAAAGTAAAAAATTCGAATCCTGAGCTGCTCGAGGTCAAGAACCTCGTCAAGTATTTCCCAATTAAAGGTGGTCTGCTGCAACGCACCGTTGCGCATGTGAAAGCCGTCGACGACGTGTCGTTTTCGGTCAAGCAGGGCGAAACGCTCGGACTCGTGGGCGAATCCGGCTGCGGCAAGACGACGATCGGGCGCACGGTACTGCGGCTGACGCCGGCCACGAGCGGGTCGGTTACCTTCCAGGGGAAAGACGTGTTCAAGGCCAGCGCGCCGGAAATGAAGGCGATGCGCAAGGACATGCAGATCATCTTCCAGGATCCGTACTCGTCGCTTGACCCGCGCATGCCGGTCGGCGAGAGCATCGGTGAGGGCCTGCTGGTGCACGGAATGCGCGACACGAAGAAGCGCAATGAAGTGGTGATCGAGATGCTGCGCAAAGTCGGCCTCGAGGATTACCACGCACGCCGCTATCCGCACGAGTTCTCCGGCGGTCAGCGCCAGCGTATCGGCATCGCGCGCGCCCTTGCGCTGCGGCCGAAGTTCATCGTCTGCGACGAACCGGTGTCGGCGCTCGACGTGTCGATTCAGTCGCAGGTGCTGAATATTCTCAAGGACCTGCAGTCGGAATTCGGCCTGACGTACCTGTTCATCGCGCACAACCTGAGCGTGGTTGAGCACATCAGCGACCGCGTTGGCGTGATGTATCTGGGCAAAATGGTCGAGCTGACCGACCGTGAATCGCTGTTCCGCGAGCCGCTGCACCCCTACACCAAGGCGCTGATGTCGGCGATTCCGATTCCGGATCCGACGGTGAAGCGCGAGCGGATGATTCTGCAGGGCGAAATCCCTTCGCCGGTCAATCCGCCCAAGGGCTGCCGCTTCCACCCGCGCTGCCCGTACGCCATTGACAAGTGCAAGGTCGAGGAACCCCAGTTCAAGGAACTGCGCCCCGGCCACTTCGCTGCGTGTCACGTGGCGGAAGCGGCGTGATGGGACGGTAGTGGATAGGGGAGTGCTCAAAATCTAATTGATGAAACCCGCAAAACACGCCATCGCCCGCCCCCGAAGGGGGCGGGCGATGGCGTGTTTTGCGGATACCAATTGGGCTTTGCGCACTCCCTGGATAGTGATAGCAGATAGTTATTGACTCAGGCACTATCCACTATCACAGTGCACTTCTCCTACGCCAGCCGCGTAAGAAAACGGATGCTTGCCTCGATGCCCTTCTCGAAGCACTGAATGTCGTACTTTTCGTTGGGGGAGTGAATGGCGTCTTCGGGCAGGCCGAAGCCGAGCAGGATCACGGGTTTCTGCAGCACCGCGATGAAGTCGGCCACGACGGGAATCGAGCCTCCCTCGAGTTCGTAATAGGGCGGATTGCCGTAGGTGGTTTCTGCCGCGGCTGCAGCCGCCTGAAACAGCGGCGACGAGCGATCGATCAGCGAGGCGACGTTGCCGTGCGCGTCCTTGATCGTAACTTCGATGCCGGGCGGGGCGATATTGCGAATGTGCGCCTGTACCGCATCGATGATCTGCTGTGGGTCCATGTAGGGCACCAGACGGCAGGTGATCTTGCAGTGCGCCTCGGCCGGGATGATGGTCTTGGTGCCAGGGCCGGTATAGCCACTCCACATGCCGTTGATCTCGAGCGTCGGGCGTGCGCCCTTGCGTTCGTTGGGCGTGAAGTCAGGGTCGCCGAATGCCTGCAGCGCGCCTGATTCGCGCATCACCTCGGCCGGACCCCACGGCACGAGTGCGATCTCCGCGCGCTCTTCCGGGCTGAGCGGGCGCACGCCTTCGTAGAAGCCGGGTACGGCGACGCGACCTTGCGCGTCTTTCAGGCCGGCGATGATCTGCGCCAGCGCGACGGCGGGATTCTGCACGTTGCCGCCGAAGTGACCGGAGTGCACGTCGCGCGCGAGCGCGCGAACTGTCACTTCCATGGTCGCCAGGCCGCGCAGGCCGTAGGTGATGGTTGGGCGGGTGATGTCGAAGAGCGAGCCGTCGCTGATCATCACGCAATCGCAGGCGAGCATGTCGGCGTGCTCGCGCACGAAAGCCGGCAGATTCGGGCCGCCGACTTCCTCTTCCCCTTCGATGATGACCTTGACGTTGACCGGCAGCGTGCCGTCTGCGCGCAGCAGCGACTCGATCGCCTTGATGTGCGCCAGGTGCTGGCCTTTGTTGTCGTCGGAGCCGCGCGCATAGATCGCGCCGTTGCGAATCTGTGGTTCGAATGGCGGTGTGTGCCAAAGGTCGAACGGCTCGGCCGGCTGGACGTCGTAGTGCCCGTAGATCAGCACCGTCGGCGCACCGGGCTTTTGCAGCCATTCGCCGTATACCACCGGATTGCCGCCGGTTTCCATCGTGCGCGCATCGAGGCCGATGTCGTTCAAATGTTTTGCCAGCCAGTGCGCCGCATGCAGCACATCGTTCTTGTGCTCGGGCTGGGCACTGACGCTGGGAATGGCGAGGTATTTCAGGAAGTCGTCGAGGTAGGCATCGCGCTGAGCAAGCGCGTAATGCAGGGCGGATTCGGTCATGCGGGCAATTGTACGGATTTCGCAATTACTCAGGACTGGGGGCATCCGTAGGTTGGGACGAATTTTTGTGCGCGAAAACCTCATCCCTGTCCCCTTATCAGACCCCTGTCCCCCGGCGATTTCGCTTGCCGTTCTCCCGTGTCAGGCTTGATGCAGCGCGCGAAATCCTGGCGGAGAGAGGCGGTCGAGTACCGCATGCGTCTGCGCTGACAAGCAATCGAGGTCCGCACCGACGCATTGCGCACGTGAGCAGACGCCGCGGAAAGATCCAAATCGAACGACAGTCGATCCCCCAAAACGCCCGCGTCTCCGCTTCTCGGCGTCTCTGCGCGAAATTCCGCGTCCTCCGCACTCTCCGCGATCTCTGCCGCACCCTGGGGCGAATTTCGACAGCAGATTTTCCTCACGCGAAGAACGTGAAGGAAGAAGATTTGATGGCTTTTCGAGTCTTCACATGAGGAAGATTCTTCGGTGAGGGAATTCAGCCCTCTTCACGTTCTTCGCGTGAGAAATCGATGTGGAGCAGATCGGCCCGAGCAGCTCCGAGATTTCATGTTTCAGATTGGCTGTTGACAGCAGCATGATTCACGCGCATTCTTACGCATTGTGTGCGTCGCATTCAGACGTGCGCGGTGAATATTTATGGAATATCGAAATTTCGGACGGACCGGCGTAAAGGTGAGTGTGGCGTGTCTGGGCTGCATGATGTTCGGCGGGAAGACCACTCCCGAAGACTCGTATGCCATCATCGATCGCGCACTCGACATGGGCGTGAATTTTCTCGACACGGCGAATGTGTATACGTTCGGCCGCAGCGAGGAAGTGACGGGTGAGGCGCTCAAGCGCACCGGCAAGCGCTCGCGCATATTTCTGGCGACGAAGGTTTACAACGCCATGGATCCGAGCGACCCGATGAGCGGCGGCAACAATCGCCGCCACATCATCGAGCAGTGCGACGCCAGCCTCAAGCGGCTGCAGACAGATTACATCGACCTGTATCAGCTGCATCGGCCGCAGTCGTCGGTGCCGATCGACGAAGCGCTGCGTGCGATCGATGATCTGGTTCGTGCCGGCAAAGTGCGCTACGCCGGCACGACGACATTCGCTGCGTGGCAGCTGATGGAATCGGTCGCGGTGTCGAAAGAGCAGCATCTGAATCGCTTCGTGAGCGAGCAGCCGCCGTACAACATTCTCGACCGGCGCATCGAGCGTGAGCTGGCGCCGTTCGCGCGCACGTACGGCTTTGCGCTGATTCCGTGGTCGCCGCTGGCGGGCGGCATTCTGACCGGCAAGTATGACCGTACGCAGCCGCCGCCGGAGGGCACGCGCGTGGCCGATGCGTACTTGAAGAACCCGGCGATTTCGCGCCGTTGGAATGACGCGGCGCTCGATGCGGTCGAGGCGCTGCGTGAGTACGTGGACAAGCGCGGCGGCTGTACGCTGTCGCAGTTTGCACTGGCATGGGTGGCGGCGCAGCCCGGCATCACTTCGCCGATCATCGGCCCGCGCACCATGCAGCAGTTCGAGGACAACATGGCGTCCTTCGAACTCAAGCTCACCGACGAGGACTTCGCTGCGGTCGACGCGATCGTTCCTCCCGGCCATATGGTCTCGCCCTTCTATGAGGCCGACTTCGGCCCGCATCAGCATCGCATCTAAGTGAGTCGCCAAAAGTTCTGGCGGCAGATTCGCCTCCCCCGCAAAGCGGGGGAGGCGAATC
>CAXNFZ010000076.1:0-10834 GCA_964201495.1 Chloroflexota bacterium
GGCGTGTTTCGCGGAAACCAATTGGGCTTTGCGCACTCCCAGACGACGGCATCGCCCGCTCTCACCCCTATAATCCCTTCGCTATGCTGAGCAACCAGGTCCGCCAAACATTCATCGACTACTTCGCGCGCAACGGCCATCGCGCAGTCGCATCTTCTTCGCTCGTGCCATACGGGGACAACACGATCTTGTTCACCAACGCCGGCATGAATCAGTTCAAGAACGCCTTTCTCGGCCTGGAGAAGCGCGACTACACGCGCGCCGTCACCGCCCAGAAAGTCATGCGCGTGAGCGGCAAGCACAACGACCTGGAAAACGTCGGACCCTCGAAGCGGCACCATACGTTTTTCGAGATGCTGGGCAATTTTTCGTTCGGCGACTATTTCAAGGACGACGCGATGACGTTCGCCCTGGAACTGCTGGAACGCGAGTACGGCTTCGAACGGGATCGGCTCTGGTTCACCATCTACAAGGACGACGATGAGTCGCTGGCGCTCTGGCAGAAGCACGGCATTTCCTCGGACCGCATCCTGCGCTTCGGCGAAAAAGACAATTTCTGGCGTATGGGACCCACCGGCCCGTGCGGCCCGAATTCGGAAATTCACGTCTACACCGGCTCCAAAAAATCCGACAACCTCGCCAAGTGGGTCAACAACGACGACGACCCGAACGAAACCACGGTTGAAATCTGGAACCTGGTTTTCATGCAGTTCAACCAGACTGAACATGCGCTGGATCCGCTGCCGCAGACCGGCGTCGATACAGGCATGGGGTTCGAACGGCTGTGCCGCCTGCTGCAGCGCGGCGAGAACAATTACGAGACGGATCTGTTCGCAGATATCATGGAGCGCGTGCAGTCGCTCGCCGGCCACACGAATGCCGAACGCGCCGCGAACTACGTGCCCTACCGCGTCATCGCCGATCACGTGCGCGCTGCATCATTTCTGATCGGCGACGGCGTGCTCCCCGGCAACGAAGGCCGCAACTACGTGCTGCGCATGGTCATGCGTCGCGCCATGCGCTTCGGCCGCAAGATCGGCTTCACAGATCCATTCCTGCACAAGGTGGCCGGCGCCGTCGTCGAAAAGATGGGCGGACACTACACCGAGCTGGTGCAGAATCGCGCGCGCATCGAAACGACGATTCATCAGGAAGAAGAGCGCTTCGAACGCACGCTCGACCTGGGCCTCGAACGGCTTGCACAAATCGTCGAGGCCAGCCGCAAATCGCCGGTCGATGGCGCCGTGACCATCTCGGGCGAGGATGCCTTCCGCCTGTACGACACGCTCGGCCTGCCGATCGAAATCACCCGCGACGAGGCCCGCGAACGCAGCGCCATCGTCGACGAGGCGGGCTATGAAGCCGCACGCGAACGCGCGCGCGAAACGGCGCGCGCCGCCGGCAAGGCGAAGTTCACGGCCAACTATGACGAGGGCAAGGTCTACGGCGCACTCGCCGCTTCGCTCTCCGACGCCGGCCGCGTCCTTTCGTATGCACCTTACGGCGCACTCGCGCTGGAAACCAGCGTCGCTGCAGTGCTGCACGAAGGCGATCGCGTCGAAGTTGCCACCGAGGGAGATCTCGTCGAAGTCGTCCTGCAGCACACGCCGTTTTATGTGGAAAGCGGCGGTCAGGTGAGTGACACCGGCGTCATCACCGCCGCCGGCGACGCGTGGGAAGTGCAGGTGGACGGCGCCCGCCGCCCGCTCGGCACCAATCCCGGCGCCCCGGGCGTGCTCAGCGGTCGCGTCGTCCGCGGCATGCTGCGCAGCGGCGACGCATGCGTCGCCCGCGTCGACGCCGTGCGCCGCGCCGACATCGAACGCAACCACACCGCCACCCACCTTCTGCAGCGCTGCCTGCGCGCCGTGCTCGGCGATCACGTCGGCCAGCAGGGCTCACTCGTGGACGAGCATCGCCTGCGCTTCGACTTCTCGCACGGCGCAGCGCTCAGCGCCGACCAGCTTCAGCGCGTGTCTGAAATGCTGAACGCAGATATCCTCGCCGACAGACCCGTCACCGACGCGCAGCTGCCCTACGCAGATGCGATCGCCGGCGGCGCCATGGCCTTCTTCAGCGAAAAGTACGGCGACGTCGTGCGCGTCGTCAGCGTCGGCAACGCCGGCGCTCACCCGATCAGTCAGGAGCTGTGCGGCGGCACGCACGTGCGTCGCACCGGCGAAATCGGCGCCGCCATGGTCGCCGCCGAAAGCGCAGTAAGCGCCGGCGTGCGCCGCATCGAAGTGCTCACCGGCCGCGGCGCGCTGGCGCTGGCCAGCGATCAGTCCCGCCAGCTCAGCGACATCGCGCGCATCGTGAATGCCCAGGGCGCAGACATCGCCGCTCAGACGGCGCGACTCGCCGAGCAGCTCAGAGAGATGCAGAAGCGTCTCGAGCAGGCCCAGCGCGAACTCGCGCGCATCCGCTTCGACGAAGTCATCCGCAATGCACAGCGTGTCGGTTCGGCAACCGTGCTCGTCGCACTCGTGCAAGCCGACAGCACCGACCAGCTGCGCGAAATGAGTGACTGGTTCCGCGAACAGCATCCGAGCAGCGTTGCCGTGCTCGCCGCAGTCGTGCAGGAGAAACCGGCCCTCATCGCCGCGGCATCGGCCGACCTGGTGAAAATCGGCATTAATGCCGGCACGCTGATCCGCGAAATCGCAGCGGTCGTCGGCGGCAGCGGCGGCGGCCGGCCGAATATGGCCCAGGCAGGCGGCCGTGATGTCTCCAAGCTCGATGATGCACTTGCGCTTGCCCGCGAGCGAATCTCTGAAAAGTTGAAATAGTGCAACCACAGTGGGATACGCTATTCCTTCTCTCCGGAGAGTCTCCAGAGAGAAGAAATCGCGTGGTTCACGGGAAACACCAGCCTGAGCAGTGGAAAATCGTTTGACTACCTTTTTGATTCTCTTTAAAAGCAACTACTCCGGCATGTCGATGGTGCAGCGCCGAATTCCCATGGCGGGATATCGCCGAACATCGATCTGTGCCTGCGTTGTTGCTGTAAACATATGATCGGCAGGATCATCGAACTCGACCCAGCAGAAGACGTCGTCGGCGCAGCAGACCGGCTCGCCTGGTCGCGCGCGGATCGCGCCGTGATCGTGCTGCCTGGAAATTGCGACTGGGGCGAACTGGAGTTCGAGAGACTGGCGCGCAGCGCGCGAGTGCTGGGCACGCGCGTCGCCGTGGCAACGCACGACCCCGTGCTGCGGCGGGCGGCGCGTGAAGTCGGCCTGCCTGCCTTCGCAAGCGCCGCCCGGGCCACGCAGGGTCACTGGCTGCCGAACCCCACCGTCGAACCCCTGCAGCGCAACGAACCACCGCGCCGATTTCGTGCGTCGTCGCTGCGCAGGTTCTTCACGCGCGTTCATCCCATGCAACGAGTGCTCAGCGCAGTCGTCGCCGCCTTCGCACTCACAGTCGTCACGGCCGCAGCGCTGGTGTTCGTGCCGAAAGCCACAGTTACTCTTGCTGCCGACAGTGAAAGCGTCAGCAGCATCGTGCCCGTCACCATCGACCCCACCATCAACGAAGTTGATGTGGAGAACCGCGTCGTGCCCGCGCGGCGGCTCGACGTCACCGTCGAAGACCGCATCACTGGCGCCGCCACCGGCAAACGCGATATTCCACGCTTCCGCGCAACCGGCAACGTGTTGTTTTTCAACGATCTGACGACACCATACCGCGTCCCGGCGAATACCGTCGTTCGCACTTCGGGCAGCAGCACGCCTGTGCGCTTCGTCACTCTGACGGAGGTCGAAGTCCCGCCAGGCGGTCGAATCGAAACCCAGGTGGAGGCCGTGGACGAAGGCCCGTTCAGCAATGTGCCAGCCAACGCCATCAACCAGGTCGAAGGCGTGGCATCGCTTTCCGTGCGCGTCGTCAATCTGACGGACATGTCCGGCGGCGGCAACACAGTCATACGTGCCGTTACACAAGCCGACATCGAACGAACGCAGAAGGAGCTCCGTCAACGCTTGTTCGCGAAAGCTGTCGAGCAGATGCAGTCTCTGCCCGACGTCGTCGACGGCGGACTATACGTCGTCCCGGAGACGCTGTTCCTCGCCGACGTGCTCGACGAGACAGCCGATCGATTCGTCACCGAACAGGCTGACGAAGTGAACGTCAGCACGCGCATCCAGGTCGCTGCGCTGGCGGTGGCTCCGCAGGACCTGAATCTGCTGGCGCGCGCGGCGCTCGAAGTCAAGACGCCCAACGGGTTCAGCCTGCTGAACGCACAGGCCATCCGCGGCGACGCCGCCGAGGAAGGCAGCGGCAGATCCGTCATTTACTTCATGTCAGCACGCGGCCAGGCCGGAGCAGAAATCGATGAGGACACGGTTCGCCGCATCGTAGCTGGAAAAACACGAGGCGAAGCGCAGTCTGCGCTGCTCAACGCCTTTCCACTCAGCAGCACCCCACGCATGACACTGGAGCCGGAATGGTGGGTGCGCTATGTCGGCCGCATGCCGTGGATTACTCTGCGCATCGATACGACCGTGAGGCGCGAATAATATGCCACGTACATTTGGACTGGATGTCGGTGATCGACGCATCGGCGTCGCTGTCAGCGATCCGACACGATTGATTGCACGGCCGCTGAGCGTCATCGATCGACGCATCGACGACGCGATCATTTTGCTGCGCGAACTGGTTCTCACGCACGACGTCGACGAGCTCGTGATCGGAATGCCCATACACTTCGACGGACGTATCGGCACGCAGGCCCAGCGCGTCGAAGCGTTCACGGTGGATTTGCGTCAGGCGCTGACGATCCCGATCCACTATCATGACGAGCGGAATTCCACACGGACTGCGCGAGAAATCATCGCTGCAAAAAAACGAAAGCAGCGTGATGAACATGATGACGCCATCGCTGCCTCGGTCATTTTGCAGCGCTTTCTGGACAGCCGGCGCGCATCGGACTTCGAGGACGATCCAGCCGACTTCGACGACGAAATGAATTCCACGACTTAGCCGTGCAAGCCTGTCGCGTGCAGCGATCGCTGCAGACGCAGTGCTGTGCCCGGTTCACGATTGGCAAAATCCATGAATCGACTTCGAATCTCCCCCCTCAAGGCGCTGATCTTTGTCGTCGCCCTGAGTTGTCTCGGCTGGGCTGGCACAACCTGGCGCGCGCAACTGGCTGAACTCAGCGCGCCTACCAGCCAGCTTGCCGGCCTCGACAAATGGATCGTCGGAACCTACCTCGATCTGATTCGCAGCCAGGATGTCGACAAGCCAATCAGCAACGACCCGACCCCGGTGCGCTTCGTCGTCGATCCGCTCGAGACAGCTGCGTCGATCGGGCAGAATCTCGAAGCCGAGGGACTCGTCGCGGATGGCGAACTCTTCCGCTCGTACGTTCGCTTCAGTGGTCAGGGTGAAAAGATCCAGGCGGGCACGTTCATGCTTCGGCGCAATATGAGCATCCGGGAAATCGCCCTCGCCCTGCAGCGTGCGCAGACGGCAGAAATCAGCGTCACGATTCCCGAAGGCAAGCGACTGGAAGAAATCGCTGACATCCTCGAGCAGCAGGCCGGCGTCAGCGCAGGAGAATTTCTGCGGCTGGCACGCCTGCAGGAGCCAAATTTCAATCCGGACTATGCGTTCCTCAAGGATTTGCCCGCGTCAGCCACATTGGAAGGGTATCTGTTTCCCGACACATACCGGCTTCCACAAAATCCCACCGCACAGGATGTCGTGCTACGCATGCTGGACAACTTCGGAGAGAAAGCTGCACCAGTGCTCGAACAAGCGCGGGGAGCGGGCCGCGATCCGTGGGCAGCCCTGATCGTCGCGTCCATCGTCGAACGCGAAGCGGTCGTCGCAGACGAGCGCCCGATGATCGCGAGCGTGTATCTGAATCGCCTGCGCATCGGCCAGAAGCTCGATGCCGACCCCACAACGCAGTATGCGCTCGGGTTCGACTCACAGCAGAACAAATGGTGGCGCGAGCTCACACTCGAAGACTACAAGTATTCCGATCCCGGCGGCTACAACACGTACCTGAATCCTGCCCTTCCCCCCGGTCCGATCGCCAACCCAGGGCTCGGCTCGATCCAGTCTGCAGTTGCTCCGGCGCAAAGCGAGTACCTGTACTTCCTCGCCTGCCCCGGCAGCGGCGGTACGCATCAGTTCAGTGTGACCTACGAAGAACACCTGACGAAATACAGTGCGTGCCCGTAAAAATGCTCGGGAACCGCTCAGGACGTAACCGCTCCCCCCCCTTTCCCCCCCACGCCCTTCAGCACCGCCAGCGTTTCGTATGCCGTGCGCTGCCAGCTGAACTCCGCAGCGCGCAGCATCGAGCGCTGCCGCAGGCGCTGGTGCAGGTCGTCCTGAATGCAGACCGCGATCAGCGCGCCAGCCATGGCACGGGCATCGAGCGGATCGACCAGCATGCCGGCGCTGCCGACGACCTCGGCCACACTCGATGAGTTGCCACCGACGACCGGAGTGCCGCTCGCCATTGCCTCGAGCGCCGGCAAGCCGAAGCCTTCGTACAGCGTCGGATACAAAAATGCGCGCGCCATCGCGTACAACGCAGGCTTGTCTTCATCCGGCGGTCGACCGATGAAGCGCACTTCACTTTCAATGTGCAGGTCGCGCACCATCTGTCCAAGCGGCATGTGTGTGCCATCGGCAGTCCAGGCCAGATCATCAGGCAGACCGGTCACAACGAGTGGAAATTCCTCGCCGATGCTGTCACCGCACCAGCCATATACCTGAAAGAGCGTCTCGATGTTCTTGCGCCGATCGAAGCCGCCGAGGTACAGCACGAACTGATCCGGCAGGCCATATTGTTCACGGACCCGTTCCAGATCCTCGTAAGGCTGGCCGGGTGAGAACCGTGCTTCTGCCGCCAGCGGGATCACGCGCATGCGCTCCGCCGATACGCCCAGATGACGCACGATATCATCGCGGCTGAACTCCGAGTCAGTAAGCACGGCAGCTGCTGCCAGCGCTCCAGCACGGGCGAGGCTGAAATAAGCACGATGATGAATACGCCCCCGATATTCAGGCAGCGCCACCTGAATAACGTCATGAATCGTGGTGACGACAGGCACATCCGAGGCAAGCGGCGGCCCCCAATATGGAACAAACGCCACATCGGCTTTCATGTGACGTGCGGCATTCGGGAATGCAAACTGTTCGAACGCTACCTTGCCGAGATTGCTGCGTCGTCGCGGTTCGACGAACTCGATCTGCACACCAGGTGCAATTTCCGCGATGGAATCGGCCACATGCCGCGCATACTGGCCGGTGCCGGTATTCTGAGCCAGAGACGGCTCCAGAAACCACGCATTAAACGCAATTTTCATGAGATGATTTTGAAAGAGTGAATCGATTATGCCTGATCCCGACTCCTCCACCCAGCCCATGCTGAAGACTCGCGCCACAGAACGCCGCCGCGTCATCTGCGAACTGGTCCGCATTGCGCATGAATCCTCTGGTCGACGAACAAAAGATCTGGCGGAATTTCTCGGCATCAGCAGCGCAGCGATGAACGCGATCGAATCCGGAGAAAAAGAGCCGACGTTGCCGCAGCTGGAGGCGATCGCTTTTTTTCTGCGGACGCCAGTGCACACACTGCTGGGGATCGCTGCGCCGCCGAGACATACCGCGCCGCCGGCCAATCTCAATGAGATTCTGCGCCTGCGCGGCTACATTATTGGCGCCCGCCTCAAGCAGGCGCGCCTGAAGCAGTGTGAGTCACTGGCACAGTGCGCGAACGCGATCAGCGTCACCCCTGCGACGGTGCAGATGTGGGAAATTGGTCGTCGACAACCGGGCATCATCGAACTCGAGACGCTGCTGACGCACTTCAGTTTGAGCTGGGACGATATGCTCGACCTGGGCATCGGCCCACTCGGCGAGCTTCAGATTCTGCAAATCCAGCAAACACAGTTCGAGGCGCTGCCGGCCAACGTGCGCGCATTCGTCTGCGATCCGGGTTCGCAGGCTGTGCTGCAGCTGGCCATGCGGTTGCGCAGTCTTTCTGCAGAAGAACTGCGCACCATCGCAGACACGTTCGGCCTGCTGGCAGGGAATGCCCCCAGCGTGAATCAGGACGCAATCCAGATTACAAGCGGCACAGCGCCGCCGAACAAACCAGACAAGCAATCAACTCTGATCCGCACTCAGCTTCCCTGATTCGACTGCGCTCCGAAAAATCGCGATCGTCTCGCGCACTGCTTCTGTCAGAGGACGCCGCGGTACGCCGCCCAGAAGCGCGTCGAGCGGCGAACCATCCAGTTCTTCCGGAAACGGCAACGCCTTGTCATCGAAGGTGATGCGGCCGGCTGCAGCCGGCTCGACGGCCGCAATCGCGTCGACCAGTTCGCGCATGTGCAGCACCACACCCGGAAGATTGAACACCTCCGCCCCGGCAAAATCGACCGCTGCGCAAGCCAGAAAAGTCCTGGCGACATCGTCGGCATATTCGTAGTCCGCGCGCCCGCCGTAGGGGATGTGATAAGGCTGGCTCATCGCCGCAGCGAACATCGCTTTCGTCGGCGCGCTGGTCATACCCTGATCGCGCGCAGGACCGTAGACGATGTACGGGCGAAGGCCAATTGATGTCACGCCGTTCTCCTTGAAATAGATGCGCGCCGTGCCCTCATTGGCCTGCTTGTACACCCCATACAGCGTCGCTGGATGACCAGTGGCGTCGGGCGCTACTGCCTCGCCCGGCTTTGCATCATCCACATCGTAGACCGCTGCACTGCTGGCATACACCACACGACACACCTGCCCGGCTCGACGGCGTGCCGCTTCGAAGATATTCACCGTGCCCACCACGTTCACCTGCGCACCGAGCACCGGATTGGCGCGACAAAATGGCACCTGCAGGCCGGCCAGATGCACCACATGGGTCACATCTTTTTTCTCGACGACGGCGTCGACCTGTGCAAAGTCGGTAATGTCGCCGCGCACGAATTCGATCTGCTCGATTTCTTCATCCGACAGAATCAGACGCAATCGTCGTCGGTCTTCGCCGAGGTCAAAGGCAATGGCGCGCCGTCCTGCGCGCACCAGGTTTCGCAGCGTCCATGCGCCGATGCAGCCGAGCGCTCCCGTGACGAGTATGGATTCAGACATGCTGCGCAGTATGGCAGAAGAAATGCGTTTCGGAAAAGCGCTGTTCCGGCCACCTCTTTGCAGCAGTGCCGCGGAGAGCCGCTTTTATCTCCGTCCGTCTGCCACGATGACGTTTCAAGGTGTTCGCCCAATTGTTAACTCAACAACTGACACGCGTCAAATTGACAATCTCATCTCAGCACCCTACTATGTAACTCGAAGTAACGTAGAACTATTCAAAGGACCATGAAACCAGAGAAGCGTCATCAGGAAATCATCGAACTACTGCTCGCGCAGGGCTCGATCACGCTGCGCGAGCTGCGTGACCGATTCCAGTGCTCCGGCGGCACGATCCGCAACGACTTGCGCTCACTGGAGGCGCAGGGCAAGCTCATTCGCACGTTTGCAGGGGCGACGATCGAAGGCGCCGCCAGCCGCCGCGCAGCTTCGGCTTCCGACAACGTCGATCCGGAGGACATTCGCTTCGACGTCATTGCGCAGCGCGCCGCTGAGCTCGTGCGCGAAGGCGACACGATCCTCCTCTGCGACGGCAGCCTCACGGCGCGCATGGTCGATCGACTGCTCACGCTCAAGTCGCTCACGATCGTCACCAATGGCCTCGAAACCGCCCGCCGCTTCAGCCGCAATCCAAACTATTCGGTCATCCTGATCGGCGGCCAGCTCAATTTCGAATCGAATACGCTGCAGGGGACGAGCGGCATCTCGATGCTCCAGAACCTGCGCGTCAGCAAAGCATTTCTGCAATGCGAAGGCGTCACCGGTGCGCAGGGCTTCGCCGCCGAAGATGCCTCCAGCGCCCAGCTGAAATCCGCCATGGTCGCCTGCGCAGACCAGCTGATCGTGCTGGCCGCCGCCGGCGCCATTGGCCGTCCGAGCCAGCTCGGTTTTGCTGCGTTGAACCAGGCGCAGCACCTCGTGACCTCGACCGACGCCTCCGCCGATGGGCTGGCCACCGTGCGGACGGCCGGGGTGCGCATTTCGCTGTGCAGCGAGCGGTTCACCGAGCTGCGCGCCGACGCGCGTCCAGATCGCATCTGGCGCATCGGATTCGCCAACCTGCTCGAGCACGACGACTTCGCCACCACAATTCGCCAAAGCATCGAGCAGGCCGCGCAGACGCGCGGCAACATCGAACTCATCCTCGCCAACAACGATGGTGATCCGCAGATGGCGCTCTCCAACGCCCGCCGCTTCGTCGACGCTCAAGTCGAACTGGTGATCGATTACCAGATGTATGAGCGCACCAACCATGCCATCATGGACCTGCTGCGACGCGCCCGCATCCCCGTCATCGCCGTCGACATTCCGATGCCGGGTGCGGTCTTCTTCGGCGCAGACAATTACCGCGCCGGCCGCATCGCCGGGGAAGCCGCCGCGGCGTGGATCTGGAAGCACTGGGGCGGCAGACTCGACCGCATCGTATGCCTCGATCAGGCGATCCTCGGCCCGCTCCCTGCCGCACGCATCGACGGTCAGATCGACGCCCTGCGCGGCGTGCTGCGTATTGAAGACGACAACATTCTGCACGCCGACACCGGCGATGGCATGCTCGAGGATTCACGCGCCGCCGCCACCACTGCACTTCGAAACATCCCCTGGGGCAACCGCGTGCTCTTTACCGGCATCAGCGCCAATCACACGCTCGGGGCCATGCGCGCCGCCGAAACACTCGGCCGAACAGATCGCTGCTGCGTCGTCTCGCAGAACATGACTGCGCACATTC
>CAXNFZ010000077.1:0-10789 GCA_964201495.1 Chloroflexota bacterium
CAAAATTCGCCCAGAACTGTGGATCACCCGTGATCGTGTCAAAATGCTCATGTCTGTGCAGGAGTTCCCCACCCGGCCGTCGACACTGCCTTGATCATGAAGCAATACGTGAACATCACCGCAATATCGTTCATCGTCTGACTGGTGAACCCGAGCATCAGAACGACCACGAATGAAACAACCGGCACGATGCCGATGCGCAGGCGGCCGCGCAGGATCGGAAAAGCAATCAAGGCGTAGATCAGCACGCTCGCACCCCAGCCGAGCGGTCCCACTTCCGAAAAGAACGTGAAGAAATGACCGGTGTTCCCGCGTGTCATCGTTCGCGCGACAGCGTCGGTGTATACCGACGGACCATCGCCCAGCAGCGGAACTTTGCCGGACAGCAAAAACCACAAGCCCGACCAGCGGTCGTAATTCCCCTCCAGATATCGGCTCGGATCATAGGCGCGACGAGATTCATACTGAAAGCGGTAGGTGATCATGACAGGCGACTCCGTCAACCAGCCTGCCTGGTACATCGCATCCGCACCGAACCAGAGGATGGCAGCGCCGCACAGCGCCGCGAGCATCGCACGCAGACGCAGGTGCGTGATCAGATACACGCCCCACACCAGCACGATGCTGACCTTCAAAATCTGCGCATTCAACACCAGCACTGTCAGCGACAGCCACAGAATCACAGGCCAGCGGTAACGAATGATGCGCCCGCGCTTTTCATCGAACAGCAGCCACGTCACGAGCAGTATGAGCAGAAACGACAGCGAGTAATCCGTCTTGTAATTGAACGTGCCGAAGCCATAGTCGATCACGCCGACGTTGACCTTTAAGGAAGCCGGCAGACTGTCAAACGACCACCACTGCAGCAGCACAACGGGCAGCTGGACACAAGCCACGATCACCAGAAAACGCAGAATCCTTGAAATATTCTTCTCATCTACAGCCACCGATACCAGGTAGTACATCAGGTAGGCGAAGACAGGAATGCGCATGAACGCAATGACATCGCCGAGCGGCGAATGATTATAGAAAGCCGAGAGCACCACTTCCAGCGTCAGCAACGCGAACCCGGCCAGCACACGTTCGATGCGCAGCCCGCGCACGAAGACCAGCGGGATGATCAACAGGGACATCAGCCCCATGCGATAGACGTAGTTCGTGGCAAACGTCAACACGCCGCTCAGCAAGTACACCAGGAGCAGCATCGTCCACAGCAAGCCGTGCGTGAAACCATCGCGAGAAATACGCAAAATGCCGGCGGAAAATGCCGGTCGTGTGGTCACAGGTCCAGAATCGGCAATTGCCATAGGGGCTTATTGTTGCACGACTTGCGCGATTGCTGCGCCGCGCAGGCGCCAGTCCCACGCATCGACGATGACGCGGCGCGCCAGCTCACCGCGCTGGCGCAGCTCGTCCGGCTGGCGCAGCGCAGCAGCGAGCGCCTCGGCAAATTCATCCGGCGCATGTCCGGTCAGCACACCGATCGGCTGCTCGCGCAGCAGCGTCCCTTCCTCACCGATGTCGTTCACGGCAGCCGGCACCCCACACGATAGATAGTCAAGGAATTTGCCGGTCCAGTTGGCACGGCTATTCGGATCAGCCGGATCCTTAGGCAGGAAGCACAAATCAGCGGCAGAAAGAATGCGCGGGTAATCGTCATCTGAAACCCAGCCAGCGTAATGAATCACGCCGTCGAGGCCAAGCTGCGACGCCAGTCGCTTCGTCGATTCAGGGATGCGCCCGACAAACACACACAACGCCTCCGGCATGCGCCTGTGCAGCTCCGCCGTCACGCGCACCTCACGCTCCATCGAACCCTCTCGCACCGCCAGCACGATCGGCCGATCCGCCGGCAGCCCGAAACGAACGCGCATCTCCGCACGATCGTACGGACGACAATACTCCGAATCGACGCCCTGCGGCAAATGCACGATGCGCTCCTCCGGAACGCCGATTTCTCGAGCGCGCGCATGAAGCGCACGCGACGTCACCGTCACCCGCCGTGCAACGGTGCGAATACGATTTTCGAAGAATGCGTCCAGCCGATGCATCCATCGACGCCCTCTGAATTGATTCGCGCCGCCCGCGTACCAGTCGCACCAGTCCGAGTAAAAACGATACGGCTTCAGCAACCGCGTCAGATACACCGGCCAGGCCACGTTCGGATGATATTCAAAGCCGTACACCACGTCGTAGCATTCGGTCAGAATTCGCCGCACCCGACCGACGATGTCCAGCGGCCCGTTCGCACAGCCCGGCCCCCACTTGTAGCCCAGGCCGGGACCTTCCACCATCCGCACCCACGGCCCGTCGCCGACCGGCTGTTCATAGCGCGTCTTGTATTCGCGCACGTAGTACACCTGTTCGCGACACGATGAATCCGGCGACACCGTCACCATCGTCACGTCGTGCCCATGGCGCGCCAGTTCGCGGCTCAGATAGAAACAGCGACCGTACGTGCCGATCTGGCGCAGATTGTGGTTCAGGGTGAGAATTTTCATGCTGGACAACGTGTTGCTGATTTTCTGGGAGTGCTCAAAATCTAATTGATGAACCCCGCGAAACACGCCATCACCCGCCCCCTTCGGGGGCGGGTGATGGCGTGTTTCGCGGGTTTCATCAATTAGATTTTGAGCACTCCCCGTAAATGGGGAGTGGCGAAACCCAAGCAGAGAGAAACCCGTGGCTCACGGACTCTACTCGGGGTTCGCCACTTTTCGTAAAAATCGCAACTACTCAGGCCAGTCTGTTGCTCATCACAAAACACACGACCCCTCCTCCCGGAGGGGTCGTGTGTTTTGACTTATGCCTGAGCCGTTGCGACGCGCCTGCTGTTCAATGCTCCCCGGAGCCCGAGAGTTTTTCGATGTCTTCGCGGCGATCGAGGATCTGGGCGACTTTGCCG
Source organism: Chloroflexota bacterium (assembly GCA_964201495.1). Taxonomy (GTDB): domain Bacteria; phylum Chloroflexota; class Anaerolineae; order J036; family Brachytrichaceae; genus CANJQH01. The sequence goes on from CAXNFZ010000077.1 coordinate 2,906, forward strand.
TCGGTCATCCGGACGACGCGATCGACGTGGCGGCACATGCGCAGGTCGTGGGTGACCATGATGCCGGCGCGGCCCTGTTCGTGAATGAGCGACTGCAGCGTCTGCACGACCTGATATGCGCGTTCGGTGTCGAGGCTGGCCGTGGGCTCGTCAGCGAGGACGACGGCGGGTTCGTGGATGAGCGCGCGCGCGATGGCGACGCGCTGCTGCTGACCGCCGGACATTTGGGACGGCAGGTTGTGCATCCGGGTGTCGAGTCCGAGCCGGTCGAGCAGCATCCCGGCGCGGTGTCGGCCGGCGGAGTCGAGCCGGTTGCTTAATTTGAGCATCAGTTCGACGTTTTCGCGCGCTGTCAGGTAGGGCACGAGGTTGCTGGACTGAAAGATAAAGCCGATTTTTTCGCCGCGGAAGCGGGTGCGCGCGGCATCGGACATGTTCCAGAGCGGATTGCCGTCGATGCGCACGTCGCCGCCGTCCGGGCGGAGCAGGCCGGCGAGCAGGGCGAGCAGCGTCGTTTTGCCGCTGCCGCTGGGGCCGACGAGCGCGACGAATTCACCGGCTTGAACGGCGATGTCGACGTGATCGACTGCGTTGATCGTCTGGCCGGCGGTGCGGTACGTTTTGAGCACCGCGGAAGTTTCGAGAACGATGTTCATGATGCCAGTCCAAGGGCTTTGAGTGGTTCGGCCTGCAGCAGGGCGCGCACAGCGACGACGCCGCCGAGTGGGCCGATGATCAGCAGGAGGACGATGGTGGTGACGACATCAGCGCCATCGAAGCGGATCGGGACGACGGGGGGGATGCCGAGTGTGAGCAGGAAAGTGAACCCAGCGCCGAGCAGCACGCCGAAGGCATTGACGAAGAAGATCTGCACCAGCGCGGCGGCGCCAATTTTCCAGCCGGCTGTGCCGATGGCCTTCAGCACGCCGACCTGCGCGATTTTCTGAGCGGCCTGGATGCGAAAGAAGCTTCCGACGACGAGCAGACCGATGAGCAGGGTGAACGCGCGCTGCAAGCCGAGCGTACTTTGCTGTGCGGAATAGCCGGGCGTGTTTTCCCAGGCTTTCTGCTTGTTCACGGTGAGCACGCCGTCATTTTCGCGCAGGATGCTGCGTGAGTCGGCGATGGTGCGTTCGATGCGCGTCGCCATGGCCACAGCGTCGGCCGGGTTGTTCAGCTGAATCAGAGCGATGTTGAACGTCACGGGTGGGGTGACGCCCTCGGAGGCCGGCAGGTCGGAGGCGCGCGGGCGAATTTTCTCGTAGGTGAGGTGCGGCACGAACACCGTCGGCTGCAGGGAGTACTGATTGCTGGAGGCGATGCCGGCGACAACGAGGTCGTAGATTTTTTCCTTGCTGCCGACGAGCGAGCGGACGACCAGGCGGTCGCCCGGTTTGAGGCCGGTGCGGACGGCGGTGCTGCGGTCGATGACCGCCTCCATGGCGCGTTCGAACGAGATCTGTTGTCCATCGACGACGCGAGGTTCGCCGGGCTGGCCGGCGAGGATGCCGCCGAGAGCGACCTTGACCGGGTCGCGGCCGTTGGGGAGGAGGATGGCGACATTGGACCAGGCGATGGCGCCGACGGACTGAACGCCGTCGATCTGGCGCAGGTCGCGCACGCGCGCCTCGGAGATGCGGCTTCCGGGGATCAGGAGCTCAGATTTGTCGGAATAGACGACCAGGTCGGCGTTCAGGTTGGCGATGAACTCACGATTGCCGAGCCCAAGGCCTTCGGCGAGCCCGGCGGTAAAGAGGACGAGCAGCGTGATGAGGGCGACGACGACGGCGATGAGGAAGAAGCGGGCCTTGTTGCGCCAGATTTCCTTCAGAGCCAGGTGCAGGGGCAGGGGCAGATCGATGACGAGTCGTTCGTTGCCGGCGGCGCGGCGAAAGATGCGCGAGGGGGTTTCGATGGACTTCATGGTTGAAATCAGGTGTTAAACCGAGTTGAGATCGAGTCAGAGTCGATTTTGGATCGAATCGAGACGATGAATCGAGACGATGAATCGAGACGATGAATTGGATGTAGAAATTACCCTTCTGCGTGCAGAGAGGGGGGGATGTTGATCGTCGTTCGCGGCGGCGGGGCGAAATCGGGTGCGCGGGTGGAGCACTGCGGGCGCAGTCCGTCGAGCAGCACGTCGACGAGTTCGTCGATCATGTCTTCCTTGGATTGTGAAGTGTGAGCGGCGGAGATCGGAGCGGCGTGGGCGCTTTGGACGATGGAAAGGAAGGCGCCGGCCAGCGTGATCGGATTTGAGATCATGCGAATGTCTCCGCGCTGGTGAGCGGCGGAGAAAGCGGCTTCGAACGGCTGGAGGAAGGCGGTGTAGGCATCCCGGCTGAGCTGGCGGCCGTGCGCCTCATCGAGGGCGGGCATGTCAGCGAGCATGATGCGCATGAAATCGATGGGGGCCTGCGAGAGCATCCAGTGTGCGGCGGCGCGCAGCTGCGCGCGCAGATCGGGGCCGACGTCGGTGATGGCAGCGGCGAGGTGTTCGCGATGGCGTGCGAACGCGCGTTGCATGACTTCGACGAAGAGCACCTCCTTTCCGCCGGGGACGTGGTGATAAAGCGAAGCGTGGTTGAGCCCGACGGCGGCGGCGATGTCGCGCAGCGTGATGGCTTTGTAGCCGCGGGCGTGAAAAAGCTGTTCGGCGGCGTCGAGCACGCGGGATTTGGAGTCACGGATGGGTTCTTCGTGCATGGTGGGCGGAGTGGTGCACTTATGCAGTACACCGACCAACATTTTGGTTGGTTTTCTGAAGAAACTCTGAGGCGGTACTGAGTCGATGCCGAAATTGGACGAAATCGATGCAAACGGTTAAAATATGTCATTCTAAGAGTCAGTACATCGAAGCAAGAAAGCTTCCACTGTTTGCACCATAAATCGTCCTCTCAAGAGGGCGATTTGTTGGGTAAGGGCGAAGTGGGGCGCGGCTTGTTTTGGGGTGTTGGGTCGATGCGCGTCGAGCAGATGGTGAGTCGGGATCGATGGCAAAGCGATTCCACAGACCGTCGTCGCCTTGCCTGTGCAGGATCAAGGAGGCGGTGTTTTCTGTCTGGGGATTTTGTTCGGCGCTATAAGGATAAACATGGCAGGCAAGGCGAAGAGCATCAAGATCGAACGTGTCATCGGCGTGCCTCAGGAGCAGGTGTACCGTGCCTTTACGAACTCACAGGCTCTACGCGAGTGGTGGTGCGTGGACGCCATGGTGCATGCGCAGGAGGGTGGGTTGTTCCACGCTTCATTGAGCAACGGCAATTTTTTCAGCGGCCACTACACCGAACTGGTGGCGGGCAAGAAAGTTGCTTTTCGCGTTCGTTCGGAATCCGACACCGATCGGTCCCAGGTGACCGTGACGCTGGCGTCCCGCAACGGCAACACGCAGCTGACGCTGGTCGACGAAAGTGATGGGGTGGACTGGTTGAAGAGCATGAAGGAGATCGAGGCGGGCTGGAACGAGGCGTTGGACAACCTTGTCTCGACGCTCGAGACCGGCATCGATTTGCGCGTGGCCAATCGCCCGATGCTGGGCATGGAGATCGCCGATTTTAATGACAAGGGCATGCTTTTGAACGGCGTGGTCGAGGGCACGGGCGCGCAGACGGCTGGGCTGCTGCGCGGGGACATCGTGCAGACGATCAACGGCATGAAGATGGGGTCGTGGTCGAGCGTCGAAGAAGTCGTGGGTGCATTGCGCGCCGGCGACAAGGTCAAGGTGGTGTACACGCGGGCGGGGCAGAAGCGCAACGCTGTCGTGGAATTGTCGCCGCGCGGGATGCCGGAAGTGCCGACGACGCCTGAGGAACTGGGCGAGGTGGTCAGCAAGGCGTACGTGGAGATTAACAAAGATCTGGCGCAGATCCTGCGCGGCGTCAGCGACGAGAAAGGTGGCCGGCCGACGCGGCCCGGCGACTGGAGCGCGAAGCATGTGCTGGCGCACTTGATCGTGGCTGAGCGTGAATTGCACACCTGGATGACGAAGGTGGTGGCGGGTGTGGAAGATTCGGCTGTGAATCCGACGATTACGGAGCGACTGCGCTTAAACGCCGTGATCAACGCATATCCGACGCTGCAGGCGCTGTTGCAGGAATTCAAGCGCAACCAGGCCGAGACGGTGGCGCTGATCAATGCGCTGTCGCAGGATTTCGTGGATCATAAGGCCAGCTATTACCGCCTGTCGTCGGCGCTGGTGTCCCAGCCGGCGCACACCCGCGAACACCTGGAGCAGATAAAGACGGCGGTGCGCTAGCCGCCTGCAAAACTGACCCGCTGAGTAAAGCAGCGAACAGCCGTCAGCACGACAATTTTTGGTGGTACGCGAGTACTTGGGAAGCAGCCCAGGTACTAAGCGTAGAATATGCGCGGCAGTCAATCCGGCCACTGCTTTTCATACAATGTACAGCGGAATCAAACTGTTCAGCGGCACAAGCCACCCGACGCTTGCTTCGGAAATCTCGTCCTACCTGGGCGTCCCACTGAGTGGGCGCGATATTCTGCGTTTCCCGAATGAAAACATCTTCGTGCAGCTGCACGAAAGTGTGCGCGGTCAGGACGTCTATCTGATTCAGACGATGAGTCCGCCCGTGAACGACAACATCATGGAGTTGTTGATCGCGCTGGACTGCCTGCGGCGTGATTCAGCCGGGCGCATCACTGTAGTGGTGCCGTACTTTGCCTACGCACGCAGCGACAAGAAAGACCAGCCGCGTGTGCCGATCACGGCGCGGTTGCTGGCCGATATGCTGACGACGGCAGGCGCTGATCGCTACATCATGGTCGACTTGCACGCCGGCCAGATACAGGGCTTTTTCTCGGTGCCGGGAGATGAGTTGACAGCGTTTCATCTGCTGAGCGACTATTTCCTGACGCGTGACATTCCGGACTCTGTGGTGGTGACCAACGACCTGGGCTTTGCCAAGAAGGCGCGCAACTTCGCCAGCAAGCTTAAGCGGCCGCTGGCTCTCGTCGAGAAGCGCCGCACCAAGAACGACGCCCGCTCCGAAGTGCTGTCGGTGATCGGTGACGTTGAGAATCAGAACTGCATCATCGTCGACGACGAAATTTCGACGGCAGGATCGGTGCAGAACACAGTAAACCTGTTGCGTACGCTCGGCGCGAAGGACATTTATGTGTGCGCCACGCATGCTGCGTTCTGCGGCCCGGCGATCGAGCGGCTGCGCGCGCTGCCGATCAAGGAAATCGTGGTGACGAACACGATTCCAATCCCGCCCGAACAGATGCTGCCGAATATGCGGGTCGTCTCCGTCGGTCCGCTGCTGGCCGAGGTGATTCGCCGCGTGCATGAAGGCCGCAGCGTTGGCGCCTTGTTCAACGAATAGAAACAGCTGGTAACTACTCAGGCCATCCATTTTCCAACGCGAAACGCGCTATTCCTTCCCCCGAAGGGGGAAGGAATAGCGCGTTTCGCGGGAAATACTGATTTAGGCCTGAGTAGTTACAACAGCTGACAACGGCTCAGGCTGTTCTATTTCTCATCGCAAAATACGCGATTTCTTTGTCCTGCGGAAACTCCTCGCAGGAGAAGGAATCGTGTGTTGCGCACTACTCCGATCTTCCGCCCTTTCACTTCTTTGCCGTCCGCGGCTTACAGAATCCTGCACTTATAGTCCGTGACGAAGTTCTGCAGTCGTTTGGTGAGGCGTTGCCATTCGTCGCCGGCCATGGTTTCTTCCAGGACGGAGCGGTCGAGGGCGATGCCGGGCATGATGATCTGGGGGCCGGCGCCGTAGACGGTGTACCACGCCTCGGTCAATCGAATGCCCATGCGCATGATTTTCGGTGCGAACTCCTGCACGATGAACTCGAAGTACTCGCGTTCTTCGTCGCTTTTGATGTTCCAGCTGAAAACCAGTTTGGTCATAGGTCTCCTGCCGCCGTCGCATTTCCGACGCCCGTGTCAACTCCCGTTTCAGCGCCGCCTGTGAGAACAGGCCGGCGCGATTTAGACAGTGATTCGAGCGGATCAGAATTGTTGCAGAGGCAAGCTTATTTGCAGACGGACATTAGGCTGCGCACTTGTTCGTTGAACATGGCGTTCGGCACGGCAGCGGCAAGGATGCGCTGAAGCGTTTCTGTGCCACCGGCAGCGTCGCCAGTGGCACATTGCGCCTGTGCCAGCTGCCAGTAGGTGAACGGGTCAACCTGGTCGCCCGACAATTCGACGCCTTTGCGCGCATTTTCGAGCGCCTGCGCGCCATTGCCTTCGTTTAAATATACCTGTGCCAGGCCGACGTGTGCGACGGCCAGCTTCGGATCTGCCTTCAGCGCTGCCTCAAATTTTTCACGGGCGCGCTGGTTGGATTGTGACGAGCCAAAGGGATCTTCCTGCAGGTAAATGGTCCCGAGCATGTAGAGCGTTTTGGGATCCTGTGCATCGACGGTGAGGGCAACCTCGAACTGCTTGCGCGCGTCGGCCAGCTTGCCGATCTGCAGGTAGGCTGTGCCAAGATTGTGCATGGCGGCGCCGTCGGTCGGGTTGAGTTCGAGTGCGCGCAGATATGCGGCGATCGCCTTGTTGTAGCTTGCCTGGCGCAGGTTGTCGTCTGAGATTTCGGCTGCGGAAACGCTGATGGCGTTGCCGAGCTGATACCAGGCGGCGGCGTCCTGCGGCCTGGCATCCACCGCCGCCTGTGCCGTGGCGATGGCGCCGCTGTTCAAATCGGCAACCGTGGCGTCCGGCGCGTAATTGACCGGCAACGACGTGGTGTTCGACAGCGGCTGCGCGTCGACGCCGCAGCCGGCCAGCAGCAGCAGCGCGCACGCGACGGCCATGAGGGGAAATTTTTGGTGGAACGGCATCGTGATTTTTTGTAACTACTCAGGCCTAAATCAGTATTTCCCGCGTTTCGCGTTGGAAAAATGGATGGCCTGAGTAGGTGCGATTTTTTCGTTTGATCTTATTTTTTCGCGTTCTGTTTCGCGCTATTTCTTTACGTCCAGCAGCATGACCTGCGTGTCTTCCGGCAGATCGCGCCGTGTAATTTTGAGTGATTCGCTTGACTTGGCTGCGGTGAGCCCCATTTCCTTCAGAAATTTGCCGAGTAATTCTTTCCCGTCGCCGCTGCCGCCACTGTAGCCCATCGGAATGACGATGTTTGGTTCGATCATGCTGATCACTTCGCTGGCCTGCGCTGGGCTGAGCTCGCCCTCGCCGCCGATCGGCAGCAGCAGCAGGTTCACTGTTTCGAGTGCGTCTATCTGCTGTTGTGACGGGACGAACGACAAACCGCCGAGATGAGCAACGGTGAGGCCATCAAAATTGAAGGCGTAGACAGTGCACTTGTTGCCTGTGCTGCCTTCCTTTCCCTTTTCCGGCTTCATAGCGATGCCAGTGATGAAGACGCTGCCCATTTCGTATTCACCCGGTCCGATGATCTGCCGCACTTCGCCGCGTTGAGCGCCGACGACGGCGGCAATATTGTTGGCGCTGGGGTGATCGCGGCTGATTGTGATGACGTCGGCTTTCAGACCAGTGGGTGCGTCCGTGCCGCTGAACGGATCTGTGACCACGGTGAGTGTGCCGCGCTCGTTCATGCGGAAGCAGGCGTGGCCGTACCAAGTAATTTCCATGCGGGGGTAATTCTACGTGGTCGGAGAACCTGCCCAGCGCCGGGGGGGTGCATTCGCAGTGGGAGGCGAAAATTTTCGTACGCGAAAACCTCACCCCTGACCCCTCTCCCCCGGCGATTTCGCTTGCCGTTCTCCCGTGGCAGGCTCGATGCAGCGCGCGAAATCCCGGCGGAGAGGGGCGGTCGAGCACCGCAAGCGTGTGCGCTGACAAACAATCGCTGTGTGCATCGACGAGTCTCCGCGTCTTCTGATGACCTTCGCCCCCAATGGCGGATGCACCCGGCG
>CAXNFZ010000078.1:0-10778 GCA_964201495.1 Chloroflexota bacterium
CACCACGTAGTACAAATCGTTGATCGTCTGCGTCACCAATCCGACTGCACCGCGCCCGAGCACGATTCCAAGCAGCACTCCGATCAGGCCGCCGATCGTGCCGAGCACGGCGGTCTCCAGCAGCACCATCCGAAAAATCTCGCGCCGCGTCACGCCCAGACAGCGCAGCGTGCCGATCATCGGCCGCCGCTGCACCACCGAGAATGTGATCGTGTTGTAAATCAGAAACATGCCGACGACCAGCGCCAGCAGGCTCAGCGCCGTCAGGTTCAGTCGAAAGGCATCGCCGAGGCTCTCCACGCTGCGGCTGCGCTGCGCCGGGCGCACGATCTGCACAGAGGCCGGCAACGCCGCACGAATGCGATCCAGCAACGCACGCCCTTCACTCGTATCCTCATCCGCAATCAAATCGATCTGCGTGATTTGTCCCGGCATTCCCAGCAGTTGCTGCGCCGCGCCGATGTCGAGAATTGCCAGGCCGTCGAGCGAGCGCCGGCTCTCCGCATCGGATGGATAGAGTATGCCAGCCACGATCATGGCCTGCCGACGATCACCAACTCGCAACGTCACGGTGCTGCCCGTGGTCAGGCCATAACGCTCCGCCGTCGCCGCGCCAATGATCAGCGCACGCGGATCAGTGAAGAACAAACTCAGGTCGCCGCCCTGCGACACAGCAGTGCCAGCCCCAAGGAAATTGCGGAACGGCGGCTCGGCGAACGCATCGACGCCCAGCAGCTGCAGCGGCTGCTGATCAAGCTCCACCGCCACCGCATATGCTCGCACCACCGGTGCAGATTTCTGCACGCCGAGCTCGATCTTGACCTTGCGATACACGTCCTGATCGAGCAGCCCGTTCACGCCCACGATCTGATGCGTCGTGCGCCCCGCTACCGTCTCAGTGCTCAGGTTGAAGGCGCGTGATGCGCTTTCATTCGCCAGGTCGATGGCGATCACCACAGCCACGCCCAGCGCCACTCCAAGCACGCACAACAGCGACAACAACGGGCGACGAAGCAGGTAGCGCAGGCCGGTCTTAAACAGGATCATGGAAGCCGGAGTGTAGGTGAATCGAATAAGCGCGGCGTGAGCGCCCGTGGCATCCCCTACCCTGGGTGCATCCGCAGTTTGGGGCAAACTTCGACAGCAAATTTTTCTCACGCGAAGCCGCGAAGAACACGAAGGAAAAAGATTTTTGTCGGATCACCGCCGATTCCCCAAAAAGCCCGCGTGCTCCGCTTCTCGGCGTCTCCGCGCGAAATTCCGCGTGCTCCGCCTTCTCCGTGATCTCCGTGATCGTAACTACTCAGGCCATCCATTTTTCCAACGCGAAACGCGCTATTCCTTCCCCCTTCGGGGGAAGGAATAGCGCGTTTCGCGGGAAATACTGATTTAGGCCTGAGTAGTTACCCGTGATCTCTATTGAAATTCGCCACTAACTGCGGATGCATTCCCTGCCCTCTCAAGGCGCGTGACACCTACAGCGTCAGCCGGGCTTTTCCACCAGCACGCCACCCTCGACGTCAGGCGGTTCCGACGTCGGCGTCGACGTCGGCGTCGCGAGCGGCGAATACAGCGGATCCGGAGGCGCCATGGGCGTCGGATATGCAGCTGCGACTGCGCCGCCAGCTACCTGCGCAGCGAACTCCCCGATGGTCGTGCCATATCGAATCCGGATCCGCGGCCATGTATACGCATTCGCCAATTTCTGCTGCGCACCATGCACCGTAGTGACCGCACCGTCCATCTCGACGGATTTAAGCATGCGCACTACCGCGTCATCAAACTGACCAGCCGGATAGCAGAAGAAGCGCGGGCGACGACCGGTGTAGGCTTCGATCTGCTCGATCGAGCCGAGCACCTCCCACACCAGATACTTGAATGAACGATTGCGCAGGTCATGGTGTGTGCGCGCATGCGATTCAATGCGCATTCCGCCGTCGGCCATTTCACGCGCCTGCTTCCAACTGAGATAGTCCGGGTTCGTATAGCTGTACGTCGCAAAATCGGCCACGACAAAAAACGTGCCGGTCATTTCGAGCGATCGCAGCAGCGGAAACACGAACGAGTAATGGTCGATATGACCATCGTCAAATGTCAGCACAATCGGCTTGTCCGGCAGCGGCGAACCGAATTTCAAATGCGCATGGACATCATCAAGCGTGACCGTGTGATAACCGGCATCCTTCAGCCAGCGCATCTGAGCTTCGAAAACAGCAGGCTCGACGGATAATTCGCGCCGCAGCCGGTCTGCATTCGCCGCAGGCGACGACACGTAGTGATACATCAGGATCGGCACGCGCACACTTGCCGGCGGGACGGGCGTCGGGCGAGGCACGGCGCCTGCTCTCCCTTCGGTCTGCTCATCGGGCTCGTTTTGCTCGACTCGTTCGTACAGCACGTACCGTGACGAATCGCTGCCGTACGTGTGCGCAGAGACCGCCGTCGCCAGAGCGAGATAGGTGAAAATCGTGACGTAGATTCGCAGCAAGCGGCGCACGCCCCGATTTTATCGTCAGACTCCCTGAGTCGCCAGGGGGCGCATCCGAAGTTTGGAGCGAGTTTCGACAGCAGATTTTCCTCATGCGAAGCCGCGAAGAACGCGAAGGAAAAAGCTTGTTGCGGCTTCGCGGCTTCGCGTGCGACAATTTTTCAGCGGTCGAAAAGTCACCTCAAACGCCGGACGTACTCATTCGCAGCGCAGAGTGAAATTTTTGCGCGAAACTCTCACTGCCCACATCCGGGAAGTGACTAAATCCAAGTGGAGTCCGCGCGTCCGGGAATGACTAAACTCAAGGATATTCCGCGAATCACGGCATCGCCCCGCGTCCGCTCAGATCAGTTTTACGTTTATAGTTATACGGCCATGACGAAACGCTCCCGCGCGATCCTCGCCACGTGCCTGCTTGCCGCCACTCTCTTCGGCACTGCCGCATGTGCCGGAACATCCACCGCCCAGACGACGACCCTGCCATACTCAGACAACTTCGACAATCCGCAGTCCGGCTGGGAAATCACGTCCGATCTCTCCGGAGACGCACGCTATGAAAACGGACGCATGCGCATCCTCGTGAAGAACGAGAACATCACGATCTGGAGCACGGCCGGCAAGGTTTTTGCAAATGGCGTTTACACCATCGACGTGCAGCCGATCGGAGGGCCGCAGGATAACGGATTCGGTGTGCTGTTTCGCGTCGCTGACCGCAAGAATTTCTATCACTTCGAAATTTCGTCTGATGGCTACTGGCGCGCCGGCCTCACCCGCGATGGCAAATGGATGAACTGGTCCGACTGGATGCAGCACCCCGCCATCAAGACCGGCGGCGAATCGAACCGCATCCGCATCGCCATGAATGGCCCCAAGCTCGACTTCTTCGTCAATGACCAGCCAATCAGCTCACGCGAGGACGCCACCATCTCGCAGGGCGACATCGGGGTCATGGCGCTCACCGTTATTGATCAACCCGGCACCGACGTTGTGTTCGACAATGCCAGCGTGACGGAGAAATAGTCGAAGAACTTAGATTTCAGATTTCAGATTTCGTAACTACTCAGTCCATCCATTTTTCCAACGCGAAACGCGCTATTCCTTCCCCCGAAGGGGGAAGGAATAGCGCGTTTCGCGGGAAATACTGATTTAGGCCTGAGTAGTTACGAAATTCTTCTCTACCCATGTCTCTGCATGAATTTTTGCAGACGTTCGAGCGCACGTTCAATCTTTTCGAACGAAGTAGCGTAGGCCATGCGCACGAATCCCTCACCGCCAGCGCCGAATGCACTGCCGGGAATGCACGCCACCTGCTCTTCGGCCAGCAGTGTGTCGCAGAAGATCTCTTCGCTCATGCCGCTCTTGCCAATCGCCGGGAAAGCATAAAACGCCCCACGCGGCTCGAAGCAGTCGAGGCCAAGTGAGTTCAGGCCGCCGACGATCAACTTCCGGCGCCGGTCGTATTCCGCCACCATGCGCTCGACATACTCGTCACCCTGTTCCAGCGCTACGACGCCCGCCACCTGGCCGGTCGTCGGCGCCGACATGATCGTGTACTGATGCACTTTGCGCACCGCCGCGAGAATCTCGGTCGGCGCGTTCATGTAGCCGATGCGCCATCCCGTCATGGCGTAGTCCTTGCTGAATCCACCCAGCACAATCGTGCGCGCCTGCATGCCCGGCAACGACGCAAAACATGTGTGCGTCACTCCATAGACCAGTCGATCGTAAATCTCGTCGCTGATCACCAGCAGGTCGTGCTTTTCAGCCACACGCGCCACTTCCATCAACCGCTCGCGACTCATCACAGCACCCGTCGGATTGCTCGGATAACCGATCAAAATCGCTTTGGTGCGCGGCGTGACGCACGCTTCAATCTCCGCTCCGGTCACCATGAAATCATTTTCGACGCGCGTGGCGATCGGAACCGGCACACCGCCGGCAAACACCACTTCCGGCGCATACGATACGAAGCACGGCTGCGGCACGATCACTTCGTCTCCCGGATCCACGATCGCGGTCAACGCAAGGTACATCGCTTCGCTCACACCAACCGTGATCAGGATTTCGTTTTCAGGGTGGTAACTCACGCCGTACCACTTCTCGAAATGGGTCGACAGCGCACGACGCAGTTCGATCGTGCCGCTGTTGCTCGTATAGCCCGTCTCTCCACGCTGCAACGAGGCAATCCCTGCGTTCAAAATCGGCGCCGGCGTCACAAAATCAGGCTCGCCGATCCCCAGCGAGATGACATCCTTCATCGTCGCAGTGATGTCAAAATACTTGCGAATGCCGGACGGTGGAACGGAGTCAACTCGTTTGGAAATGAAATGTCGCATAGTTAAATTTCGTCGAACCCGACCACACTGCTGTCGCCGACGTTGAATTTGTGCGGCCGCCCGATCAGAATCGCATCACGGCCAATCAATGAATTCGCCAGCACATGCTCACTCACATGCGCGCCGGTGTCCACGATCGATTCCCGGATCACACTGTCGTAAATCACGCAGTCTGCGCCGATCGACGCATTTGGACCGATCACGCTGCGCTGAATTTTCGCGCTCGGATGAATATTCACCGGCGGCACCACGACGTATTCGCCGCTCGGATACTCGGCGCTGTTGTCGCGCCCGTGCGCCAGCAGCCAGCGATTCGTCTCCAACACCGCGTCCGGCTTGCCGCAGTCGAGCCACACGTCGGCGCGAATGGTGCGAAAACGAGCGCCATCCTCGATCATCAGATTCAGCGCATCCGCCAGGTAGTACTCACCGCGCGTCTGTATGTTGCGCTCTACGAGCGCGCGACACGCATTCATCAAGCGTGAGGCATCGCGCACGTAATACGCCCCGATCAACGCCAGCCGATTCTCCATCGACGCCGGCTTCTCAATCACGCGCTCTACGCAGCCATCGGCACCCACCTGCACAACGCCGAAGCGCCGCGGGTCCTCGACCTCACGCACATACACCACCCCATCGGCGTCCATTCCATCCAGCTTGCTCAAATCGGCGTCGGTTACCGTGTCGCCGAAAATAATCGCCGTCGGCCCGCTGACCGCCTCACTCGCCAGCAATACTGCCGTTGCCTGGCCGTTGGCTTCGCGCTGCACGATGTACTCAGCATGGACGTCAGGATAATTGGCGCGTACGTATGGCTCAAACTGGTCACCCAGATATCCCACCACGAACGCCATTTTCTCAATCGCCACATTGCGAATGCCGTCCAGAATATGGCCGAGTACCGGCTTGCCGGCCACGGTGATCAATGGCTTCGGCCGTGTATACGTGTGCGGCCGCAGTCGTGTACCGTAACCAGCCAGCAGAATCACCACATTCATAACTTCGGACTCCTCATGTGCCACCCGGTCGCCGCCTGATACGCCTGCGCCGCCGACAGCACAATATTTTCACCGAATGCCGGGCCAATCAGCTGCAGGCCGATCGGCAAGCCAGCGGCATCGAAACCACACGGCACACTGATGCCCGGCACTCCCGCCAGGCTGACAGTCAACGTCAACACATCGGCCAGATACATCTGCCATGGGTCGTTCGTGCGCTCGCCGATGCGAAAAGCCGTGAACGGCGATACTGGCGCGGCCAGCACGTCGACCTGCTCGAAGACCTGCTCGAAGTCTCGCTTGATCAGCGTGCGCGCCTTCTGGGCGCGAATGTAGTAGGCGTCGTAGTAACCTGCGCTCAGCGCATACGTACCCAGCATGATGCGGCGCTTGACTTCCGAGCCGAACCCTGCAGCGCGCGTGCGCTCGTAGGTGTCAAGCAAGTCGGACCCATTGACCCGCGGGCCGTACTTCACGCCGTCGTATCGTGCCAGGTTGGCACTTGCCTCCGCAGGCGCAATCAGGTAGTACACCGGCAGGCCGAGCGCCGTATTCGGCAGCGTCACCGGCTGCACGGTCGCCCCGAGCATACGCATTTGCTCGATCGCCTCGCGCACCGCCACTTCGACTTCAGGCTGCATGCCTTCGACGAAAAATTCACGCGGAACGCCCACGCGCAGTCCGTTCAGATCAGCAGGCGCGGCCTGACTGCGCACGGACGTCGGCTCAACGGTGGTCGAATCGTGCGCATCAACGCCTTCCAGTGCTCGAAGCAGAATTTCCGCATCGACCGCATCCTTCGTCAGCGCGCCAACGGTATCCAGCGAGGAAGCATAGGCGACCACACCGTAACGGGAGACGCGGCCGTACGAATTCTTAAGGCCGGTCACCCCACAAAACGAAGCCGGCTGCCGAATGCTGCCGCCGGTGTCTGTTCCGAGCGCGGCACAGCACAAGTTCGCGGCCACCGCGGCAGCACTGCCGCCCGATGAACCTCCCGGCACATGCGCAGGATTCCACGGATTGCCCGTCGGCCCCCAGGCCGAATTCTCGGTGGAGGATCCCATCGCAAATTCGTCGCAGTTGACCTTGCCCAGAAACACGGCGCCCATCGCCCGCAATCGTTCGACTACGCTGGCGTCATACTGCGGCACATAGTCACCGAGAATTTTCGAACCGGCCGTGGTCCGCACGCCCTGAGTCGAAAACACGTCCTTCAATGCAATCGGAATTCCGAGCAGCGGTCCATCTTCACCTGCGGCGATGCGCACGTCAGCAGCACGAGCCTGTCGCAAGGCTTCGTCGACGCTCACCGTCACGTAAATGTTGAGCAGCGGGTTGATCGCTTCGATGCGCGCAAGGAAAGCCTGTGCGAGTTCGAGCGCTGTGATCGTGCGCGCCTGCAGCAACGCACGCGCGCCACGCACTGTGATAGCGGTGACATCCATTTACGATCCGCCGTCCCCGAGCGTCGCCTGCACAACGAAACTCGCGCCATCCGCAAATGGTGCGTTGGCGAGCACAGCCGAGCGCGGCAGGGATGCTCTTGCCAAATCGCCCTCACGCACCACGCTCTGCACTGGCGCCACCGTGGCTGTCGGCGGAATATCGTCGAGCGCGAGTGTCGACAGCGCCGCTGCATGATCCAAAACAGCAGACAGATGCGCAGCGAACCCCGCACTCTCTTCGGGAGTGAGATGCAGACGCGCCAGATGCGCAATCCGCTCTACGTCAGTCGCAGTAACCATGAAGTCTTCGAGGCGCAAAACTACGACGATTCTTCGTTCTTCGACGACTTGGACGGCACACCGATCTGCGGCAGCCGACCCAGGCGCGAAGGCTCGATCGACGGCGGCGCTACGGCGTTCGCCATATTCGTCTGCCCTTCGTGATATGCACCCTCGTGCAGCAGAATCGTGTTGATGTTCAGATCGCCCCAGAGCTTGCCGGTCTCGGTAATCTCGATTTTGTTGGCAGTGATATTGCCCTTGATCAAACCGGATACGGTGATGTTGTACACCTGAATTTCAGCAATCACTGTCGCCGATTCCGTCACGACGATGTTGCCAGTCGTGTGCAGGTTTCCCTCGAAAACTCCGTCAATACGGATGCCGCCGTCCGACTGCATCGTGCCGCTAAAACGGCAGTTGGCGCCCACGATAGTCTCAATTTTCGGCATCTGGCCGTCTGTGCCCGGCCCTGTGCGAGCAGCAGAATTTGATCCATACGTATTCGGGGCTGCATTGCCGGCGATCACCGCAGGCTGCACAGCTGTGCTGGCTTTTTCCTTGTCACGTCCAAACATTCCCTGTCCTCCAAATCCCGGATCCATTTCTCAAACCCGCTCAGATTATCGAAATGTACCAGTTGTCCACACCCGACGATTGCCGTCGAATTTTTAATCCCGACAGTTTACCCTTTCCGCCCACCATGGCTTTGCTCCACTCACGAGCGGCGCAGATTCATAAGGAATCATGATCGTCTCACCGGGTTTGCCCATGCGCTCTCGCTCACGCGCCCACTGTTCCACGAACTGGTCAGTCTGCACGTAGCTCTGCGCCGCATCCAGCTGCGCAAGGCAGCGCTCATTGCGCTCCACCTCAGATTTCAGCCGTTCATACTCAGTGCGCATCTTCGCCTCATTCTCAATGCGCTCGACAAAATATCTCACCAGCGGCACGGAGAACAACAGTGAAAAAACAAAGAGAGCCAGCAATAGCCGGCTCTTAATGTTTGATTGATCATGCGAATCATTTTGAATCACTTTCCGCATGATCAATCCGTTATGCCGAAGCAGGGACTTGAACCCTGATGCCCGTAAGGGCACTGCACCCTGAATGCAGCGCGTCTGCCAAT
This sequence comes from Chloroflexota bacterium, assembly GCA_964201495.1. GTDB lineage: Bacteria > Chloroflexota > Anaerolineae > J036 > Brachytrichaceae > CANJQH01. The sequence continues at coordinate 8,679 of CAXNFZ010000078.1, forward strand.
TTCGCCACTTCGGCGGGTGAACGACGAGGAGTATACACGGTTCGCCGGGAAATGCAAGAGGGAAGTTGCACCAATCTGAATTGCCAGATCATCAGGCGCATTCGCCAAAAAGGGCGAATTTTGCGATGGCCGACGGTCTGCCTCGCTGGAATCCTCGCATCGCGGGCATTTTGATTGCCCATCTGGAGGCGGGTGATGCCGTGATTCGAGCGGTTCACCAACGACGGGCTGTATCGTTACGACGGCGATCGAACACTTATCCAGATCATCAGGTCAGGCAACGGAAACCTGCGCCTCCTGCGCCTCCTGCGCCTATAGACGCGGCTCCACCCCGACGCGCGCACAAAGTTCACGATAGCCGTCGATGCCGATCACGTGCGCCACTTCTTCGGCGTACACCTGGAATACAGGCTGCGCCACACCACATGCCGCGGAACACGAACCACCCCGTCCGAAAAGATTGTTCTCGTCGTCCACGGTCAGCATCTTGATCGGCAACAACTGATCATGCTCATCGACATATTGATCAACGATCGGAAAAAGTCGGCAGTAATACGGCTTCAGATCCCATGGATCGAGCCCATGCGCAATAGACGCCGCCTGAATCGCACAGTAACGGTCCTCGGGCCGCAGGAAACGACATGTCATCCCGCTGGGGTGCGTCTGATCTTCAACTGTCGTCGTGCCCGTGTAGCGCCCCGATGGGAACGCCTGATCGTCGTCATGCAGCTCCACAAACCATTCGGTGACGTCGCGGCGCTCTTCGGGCATGAACGGCTGAATCAAGGCAGCATTCGCCAGAATCTTGCGACTGTGTTCATAGTCCAGCCACACACCATCCGCACAGCAGGCGCCCCGGCACTCCTGCACCTGGCATCGCGTGATGTGCTTGGATTCGAGCAGCTTCGCGTCGATGGCATATCCGTTGATTACAAGTTCACTGGTCATCGCGCACGATTTTATGTCGATTACACTGAATCGGGTGCATTGGGTGCATTCGCCAAAAGGGGCGAATGCACCCGCCGCATCAGCCGAACCCGGCTCAGTCCAGTCGGCCTCGCATCACGAAACACGTATTTCTCCCAAGCGAGGAAAAATCGGCTCACGTGTCCGTTCGTAAGTGCAGGCCTACGAGCGCCGCATCTGCGCAAGCTGCTCTTCGAGTTCACTCCGGCGCTGCCGTGCGGCGCGCCGCCCTTCAGCCAATATATCGTCGACTTCGCCACGCAACTGCGTGCGCAGTTCCGAGCCGCTCTCCGGGGCCAGCAGCAGCGCCGCCACCGCTCCAACCAGCGCACCCAGCACCGCACCGACAAGAAAGTTCATCAGGTTCTTCATGGTTTGGTCTCCTTCACGCCAGGTCACCCCAGCGCAATTCGCGTCCGCCGAAACGCCTCGACAGACAATCTCATACGTCGCATCGACCAGCATCGACCAGCATCGACCACACTCTGCGTCAACACAACTATTCAAGCCTACATCTGTTCAAGCCTGCATCCGTGCGTCATGACGCAAAAACCCGGTCTGAGTCGTCACGAGACAACTGAACTTTTGGTCAATGCGCTGATCAACATGTCGATAACCCTTCAGGCACAGATCAATATTTCCTGCGAAACACGCCTTTCCATCATTTTTCATACAAGGCAGCGAAACTTTCATACAAGGCAGCGAAACAAGAAATAGCATGCTTCGCGATGCGAAGTTGACCAGCCTGTGTAGTTACACATGTCACCAGAACACCTGCAATGCTTTTGCGATGCGATCAAATGACGGTCCGCGTCACACAAGCGGTCGATTCACTCTGTCACCCAGGGCTTACGCATCATGATTTTTGAGTTTTTCGCATCGACTGCGAGAAAGTGCGCGGGTGTTATGGTTCGTCGTGCGTGGTTGCACGTCCGTCATCAGCGCCGAAGGCGCGGTCCACCGTGGCAAACCAGTTGCCAGCCCCAGAGGGGCGGTCGTTTCCCCAGCCCGGGGCTGACGCACCTCCGGCGCTGCGCTCCGTAGTCGATGATTAAAAATCATGATGCGTAAGCCCTGCTCCGTCACCCTTGCCCCAGGGGAGTGGCTAAACTCGACTACATGAACCCGCGAATC
>CAXNFZ010000079.1:0-10744 GCA_964201495.1 Chloroflexota bacterium
GGCGCTGCTCACACAAAACGGGCAGCGCAGGATTTCCAAAAGCTCGGAGCTGATCGGTGATGACATGGACAGGATTGTACATTTCAGATTTCAGATTTCAGATTTCAGATTTCAGATTGTCTATCACGACTTGCGACGAACGATTGATCATGCACGCACGACGCGGAGCGCTCAATCTGAAATCTGAAATCTGGTAACTACTCAGGCCATCCATTTTTCCAGCGCGTTTCGCGGGAAATACTGATTTAGGCCTGAGTAGTTACGAAATCTGAAATCTGCAATGTGCAATGTAGAATCTTCCCCACGGCTGCCCCTTGCCGCAGGAGATTTTTCATGCGACTTTTCAAGGGGTTCGTTTTTATTCTTGCCGTTGGCGCGGTGTGCGCGCTGATCGCTGCGGCGCGCGTGCAGCCGCGCCCGCTCACCGACATCGACCGTATCCATCCGGCGATGAACTACGCCTATGTGCGCGTAGAAGGCGCCGTCGTTGGGTATCCCACTCGCGCCGATGATTACCTGTCTTTCGTCGTCGCCGACGCCGGCGGTCGGATTCGCGTCTCTGCATATCGCCGCGCTGTGCGCGACCTGCTGCGCGCCGGGCGCCTCCCCGCTCCCGGCGATCGCGTCGCTCTCGAGGGCACGCTGCGCATTCGCGAAGAGGATGCGTCGATTGTGCTCGGCTCTGCCGATGCGCTGCAGCTCGAACGGCCGGAGCCGCTGATCGTCGACCTTGCCGGCCTCGACGCGCTGCGTGACGGCGATCGTGCTGTGACCGTCGGCCAGATTCGCCGTGTGCGGCGCGTGGCTGATCGCCTGGCCATCGCTACGCTGCGACATGGGAATGCAGTTGCTGACGTCCCATTGTCGCGCGAAGCAGTTCCCGATCCATCAACGTTGCGTGTCGGTGACTGGCTGCGCGTCACCGGCGGCGCCGGCGAATACCGCGATGTGCGACAGCTGCTGCCTTCGTCTCCGGCTGATCTGGTGCCGGCCGATCCGCTGCCGCCTGACCTGCGGCCGGTTGCTGCGCTCGATGCGAATCTGCTCGGTGCATGGGTGACCGTGCGCGGCGCCGTCACTGACTTCCGACCGTTCGACGGCGGCATGCGCCTCGAACTGCGCGACGATTCTGACCGGGCCATCGACGCCGTCATCTTCGATTCCGCCTGGCAATCCGTGCCGTTCTCAGAGACTCTCGGCCTCGGCGATGAAGTGATGCTCTCCGGTGCGCTGGCCGAATTCCGCGGCCGTCTCGAGATCATGCCGGAACTCGCTGGCGACATCGCAATGACTCAGGCCTCGTTGGAATTCACTGGCTTTTCCAACGCCGGGCCCGAGTAATTGCACGATCTTTAGTAACTACTCAGGCCTAAGCCGTTATTTCCCGCGAAACACCCTATTCCTCCTCCCGAAGGGAGGAGGAATAGGATGTTTCGCGGTGGGAAATAGACTGGCCCGAGTAGTTACGATATTTACATACAGAAGATTTCGCCGCCGTCGACTGGGATCGTCGCGCCGGTGATCCACTGCATCTCGGGGTCGCACAGCGAGCGCACAGCGACGGCCACGTCTTCGGGCGTGGTCAGGCGCCTGCTCGGGTTGCGGCGCATGGCTGAGCCCACGATCAGGTCCTGCGTCGGGATCTTGCGCAGTGCGTTCGTGTCGGCTACGCCGACAAGCAGCGCATTGACGAGGATTCCCTGCGGAGCCAGCTCGAAGGCCAGCGCGCGCGTGTACGCCTCGAGCGCTGCCTTGGCGGCGCCGACCGCGCCGTAGTTCTTCACGACCTGCATGCTGCCGGCGCTGCTCATGCTGAACACGCGGCTGCCGCGTACAAACAGATCGTTGCGCCACAGATCCTGCGTCCAGTAGACGAGGCTGTTGGCCATCACGTCCATCGTCATCTCGAGCTGCGCGCGTGAGATCGACTGCGCTGGATCTTTGTCGAGGAACGGCAGCAGCGAACCGAATGCGACTGAATGTATGAGCACGTGCACGCTCTGCGCCGAATCCGGATGGGCAGCGATCGTTTCGCGGATCTGCACCATGGCTGTCGCGCGCTTTTCATCGTTGGCGATGTTCGCGCGGAAGTACTTCACGACCACACCGAATTCCTGCGCCAGCTCGTCGGCTATGCGCTGCGTTTCACTGCTTGGCTGGCCGCGGCCGAGGTAGAAGCCGATGATGTTTATGCCGCAGCGCGCCAGCTCGCGCGCCGTCGCTGCGCCCAGGCCAGAAGAAGCACCGAGGATGACGGCCCACTTGTTCTTGAGATCTTTTTCAGACATAGGATTTTCTATAACGACGTAACGACTCAGGCAGGTCAATTTTCTATTGCGAAAAACGGTAACTACTCAGGCCAGCCAGTTTTCCAATGCGAAACACTGATTTAGGCCTGAGTAGTTACGAAAAACGATGTTTCGCGACGGAACCGTACTGGCACGAGTCGTTGAAGCTTTTCAACACGCGCACAACGTTGTCGCCGAGTGCCTCGATGGCATAGCCACCCTCCAGCAGAAACACCGTGGGCAGGCGAAGTTGCGCGATTCGTGCGCCGAGCGCGTTGAACCCGCCTTCGTCGAGCCCCATGCCACCGAGCGGATCGTCGCGGAAAGTGTCGACGCCGAGCGACACAACCAGCGTCTGTGGGGCGAACACCGTGATTTCCGCGCAGGCACTTTCGAGCTCGGCCAGCCACTGCGCGTTGTCTGCGCCGCGTGGCAGCGGATGATTGTGCGTGTGGCCCAGCCCGTGCTCAGTGCCACGTTCGTTGTTCGTACCGAGAAAATACGGATATTGCCAGTCGGGGTCGCCGTGCAGCGAGACGAACTGCACGTCGTCGCGCGCATAGAAAATTTCCTGCGTGCCGTTGCCATGGTGCACGTCGACGTCGAGCACGCTCACTCGCGCCGCGCCGACATCGCGCAGAAACTGTGCTGCGATCGCGGCGTTGTTCAAATAGCAATAGCCACCAGCCATGTCGACGTGGGCGTGGTGGCCGGGCGGGCGGCACAGCCCGAACGCAGCACGGGAGCCGCCGCGCACTTCATTCGCCGCGCTCAATGCGATCTGTGCTGACCAGTATGCCGCCTCCCATGTGCCTGCTGTGATCGGCGCTGACATGTCCATTACGTAGATGCCCGCCTGCGCCCCGATGTTCTGCGAACGATGCCGATGCTGTGATTTGAAAAACGTGTCCGGATACACCGCGTCGGCCGGCCGCCCTTCGGCGATCCAGCGCGCGTGCGCGGTGCGCAGAAATGCAAGATAGCCGGCGTCGTGGATCGCCTCGATCGGGGCGCTGCCGAAGTCGCGCGGCGCTTCGATCAGTCCGAGCGCAGCCGCCTGCACTGCGCGCAGCACCATTTCGGCGCGGCGCGGCGACTCGAATACATCGACCAGCGCGCCGTCGAGAAATTCCTTCGCTGGCGCATGCAGCCGGTGCTTTTCTGAAAAAAACGTTTTCACGTGGCGATGATTATTCTGCGACTTTTATCGGCGGCATTTCATGGCAGCGTCCGCAGCCGATCGCCGGCTTGTCGACCTCGACGCGATGTTGTGAACACACGGCGTACACGCGCACTCGCTCGCGCAGGCCGAGCAGCGTTTTCTCGACGCGGCCTTCCAGTGCCAGACTGGGGCACGCATTCTGGCGCAGAATATCCGGCACCGGACAGTTGCCGCAAAGCTTCGCATGCCACTGGCCGCCCTGTGGGTTGCGCTCGATCAGGCGGCATTCCTGCGTCTCGCGTCCGCGAAAGTAGTCGGAGTAATAGAAACGGCATTCTTTGCCGGCCGGCGTTTGCATGTTGGGATTGTACAAACGTCTGCATGCATCCCCGGATGCGCTCATACAATCTCGTCCATGCCCACCTCCTCCGATTTTGTTCTCGCCGTCGACCTGGGCGGCACGTCGTTTCGTGTGGCGCTCTGCGACGCCGACGGCCGCGTCGTTCGTCGTGTGCGCCGGCCGACGCTGCCTGAGCAGGGCGCGGACGCGGTGATCGTGCGCGTCATCGATGCTGCACGGGAAATTTCGATCGGTGTTCCCAACGTGCGCGCCGTCGGCGTGGCTTCGCCTGGGCCGCTCAATCCGTTCACCGGCGTGGTGCTCTACGTCTCGACGCTCGGCTGGATCGACGTGCCGCTGCGCGATCGACTCGCTGCTGCGCTCGGACTGCCGACGGCGATCGACAACGACGCGAACCTCGCGGCGCTGGGCGAACAGAAATACGGTGCGGCGCGCGGTGCGCGCGACATGGCCTACGTCACGCTCAGCACCGGCATCGGCTGCGGCGTGATTCTCGATGATCGCCTCGTGCGCGGTGCGCGTGGGCTGGCCACCGAGCTCGGCAATATTTCGGTGCAGTTCGACTCGCCGGTCGATCATTTCGGATTGCCCGGTGCGCTCGAGGCGCTCGCTGCCGGCCCGGCCATCGCTGCGCTCGCGCAGCGTCGCATGGCCGCCGGTGAAGCATCCGCGATGCGCGATCTCGTCGACGGCCGCATCGAATCGATCACCGCGCGCGAAGTCGGTGAAGCTGCGAACGCCGGCGACGCCGTGGCGCAGTCGATCGTGCGCCATGCCGCGCGCATCATCGGCATCGGCGTGGTCAATCTGCTGCACATGTTCGACCCGGCGATCGTGGTGATCGGCGGCAGCGTCTCGACGATGGGTGCGGTGCTGTGGGAGCCGCTGCGCGCGACCGTGCGCGAATGCGCCATGCCGCCGTACCGCGAAATCCCGCTCGTGCCGGCTGCGCTCGGCGACGACAGCGGACTGCTCGGGGCGGCGGCGCTGGCGCACAGCTTTGTTGTTATGTAATGTTTTTCCCCGTCTTCTTTGATCCCGGGTTACGCTAATATCACGTCATGACACGCACATTCAGCATCACCGACGGCAAGGCTGCGCGCCTCGACCGTTTGTCCAACACCGCCGGCGTGCTCACCGCGCTCGCGATGGATCAGCGCGGTTCACTGCGCAAGACGATCAGTAATCTGCTCGGTCGCCCGATGACCGACGATGAGCTCGTCGCGTTCAAGGCCGTGGTCTCGCGCGCACTGACGCCGCACGCCAGCGCAGTGCTGCTCGATCCGCAGTACGGCAGCGAGGCGCTGCGGCAGCGCGCGCCGCAGTGCGGCGTGATTCTTTCATACGAAGAAACCGGCTACGACACGACCAGCAAAGGCCGTATGCTGCGCCTGCCGCCCGAACTCTCCGTGCGACGACTCATTGAGCAGGGCGCCGATGGCATTAAGGTGATGGTCTATTACGATCCGGACGATTCGTTCGAGATCAACAACCGCAAGCATGCGCTGATCGAGCGCATCGGTTCCGAATGCGCAGCCGAAGACGTGGTGTTCTTCCTCGAACCGTATACCTACACCGATGCGATCCCCGATGAAAAGAGCCTCGATTACGCGCGCGTGCGTCCGCACAAAGTGCTGCAGACGATGCGCGATTTTTCGCAGGAACGCTTCCGCATCGACGTGCTGAAAGTCGAAGTGCCGGTGAACATGAAGTTCGTCGAAGGCGCATCAGCACACGCATCCGGGACGCCGTTCGCGCAGACGCGTGCGCAGGCGCTCGAGGCTTTTCGTGCCGGCGCAGACGCCACGCACCTGCCATTCATTTATCTCAGCGGCGGCGTCGGTGACGCGCTCTTCCGCGAAACGATCGCCATGGTGCTCGAGGCGGGTGCGCCGTTTTCCGGCGTGCTGTGCGGCCGCGCCACCTGGCAGGACGGCATCCCCGACTTCGTCAAGTCCGGCGCCGACGGCTTCTTCGCCTGGCTGAACACGCACGGCGTCGAACGCATCCGTGCGTTGAACGCAGCGCTCGAAACAGCGACGCCGTGGCGCAAACGATTGAAGTGATTTCAGATTGCAGATTGAATTTTGGTAACTACTCAGGCCTGAATCAGTATTTCCCGCGAAACGCGCTATTCCTTCCCCCGAAGGGGGAAGGAATAGCGCGTTTCGCGTTGGAAAAATGGATGGCCTGAGTAGTTACGAAATCTGAAATATGAAATCCGCAATCCTCCTCGGCCTTGACCTCGGCACGACAAACTGCAAGGTGCTGGCGATCGATGCGAACGGGAGAACCGTCGCGTCGATCGGCGCACCGACCCCGGCGCTGCCGAGCGGCGAATACGACGCCGATGCGCTCTGGCGCCTGTTCGCACAGCTGATTCGTGATTTGCTGCCGTCGCTGCCCGGACTGGTGATCGGCGTTGGCGTCTCGAGCATGGCCGAATCGGGCGTGCTTGTCGACGCCGCCGGCGAACCGTGTGTGCCGGTGATCACCTGGCACGACCTGCGCACCAAGCCGTTGCTCGACGAGTGGCGCGCACGCGTCGACCCGCTCGCGCTGTATCGAATGAGCGGGCTTTCGTTCGATCACATTTACTCCGCGCCGAAGCTGCAGTGGCATCAGGCGCACACGCCCGCGGCGTTCGCGCGCGCTGCGCACTGGCTCGGGCTGGCCGACTGGCTGAGCTTCAAGCTCACCGGCGTGCGCAGCATGTCGCTGCCGATGGCGTCGCGCACGATGCTGTTCGACCCACGCGCGCGCGACTGGTCGCCGGAGCTGCTCGCCCTCGCCGACCTGCCGGCGCATCTGCTGCCGCCGCTGATCGAGAGCGGAGCGGTGATCGGCGGCGTAACGGACGCCGCTGCGCGCGCGACCGGTCTGCCAGCCGGAACACCCGTTGCGGCCGGCGGGCACGATCACATCTGCGGCGCGCTGGCGATCGGCGCTGTTGAGCCAGGCGTGATCCTCGATTCGGCCGGCACGTCCGAAGCGTTCATGGCGACGCTGACGCACTCGATCGCTGACCGCGTGACTGCGCTGCCGGGCTTCGGCTGCGGCTGTCACACTGCGCTCGGGCGCTTCTACCTGCTCGGTGGACTCATGGGCGGCGGCGTGGTGAACTGGCTGAGCGAGACGTTCGCAGGTGACACGTCGCTCGCGTCTGTGACCGCGTTGATGCGCGCGGCGGCGCAGTCGCCGATCGGCGCGAACGGCGTGCGCTTTCTGCCGTATCTGCGCGGCAGCGGCCCGCCGAAGCGCGACCCCAACTCGACCGGTGCATGGCTCGGGCTGCGGCTGGCGCACACGCGCGGCGACATGATGCGCGCAGCGATGGAGGGACTCAGCTTCGGCTTTCGGCGCGTCGTCGAACTGATGCAGACGGTGGGCGAATTTCGCGCCGACGAACTGCGCGTCACCGGCGGCGGCGCGCGCAACGCCTGGTGGCAGCAGCTGAAAGCCGACGTGCTCGGCCTGCCGATCGTGACGTCCGACGAATCCGAGGCCAGCGCCAAAGGTGCGGCGCTGCTCGCCGGCGTAGGCGCCGGTACTTTTGTCGATGCCCATGCTGCGGCGCGTGCGTCGTTTCGCCCGGCCGCGCGTTTCGAGCCGCGTATCGATGCGCACGCGATGTACGAGCGACTTTACATGGAGTGGGGCGAAGATCTTCGCGCTGCTTCTTAGGCCTGCGTCGCTGCGCTATTTCAGCAGCGTGAGTGGGTACTCGAGCGCAACGGCGACGCCGCCCGGATCGAGGTAAGCGGCGTTGCGTGCGTACTTGCCGTCCCACAATGTGAGTTTCAATTTGCCCGGCCCGGCTGCGCTGTTCGCCGGCAGACGTGTGCGCATGCGGCCGACGATGTAGTCGCCGATAACCCAGCGCCGGCCGCAGACCAGCGGCGTGTGCTCGAGATTGTCGACGACGGAAAACGATTTGCCTTGGGAATCTTCCCAGCTGATGAATACGGAATAGCACCAGTCGTCGTGCGGCTCTGCCGGAATATTCTCGATGCGCCATGCCTGCGTAACCGTCACATCGTCGTCGGTGCGCGCGCTGGTGGGGATCTGCACGCCGATCAGTCGCCAGCCGAGGTTGAGCAGACGTGCGGTCGGCGTGGTGATTTGCAGATCGCGCAAGAGCGCTGCGTCGTCAGGGATTGGGCGAATGCGATATGTCGGAATCGACCCGGCGGCGTCGCTCGGCGCGGCGATGCGTGCGGCGAAATCCGGCTGCACGTGAATGTCGACGACGCCGAGGCAGTCGCCGCCGGCAGGTGAAAACTGCCAGACAACGCTGTTGGATGAAGCGTGTGCACGGCCGACGCCGATGCGTGCGCTGCTGCCGAGAATGCTGGTCAGCCAAATTTCGTTCTGCGGGTTGTCGACGCGCGTGCAGTGCGTCCGCAGCGCATCTGCAAGCGCACGCATCGTGTGCAGCGAACGTGTTTCGAAAGTGCGCTGGTCAGGCCACGTGGCGTACTCGAAGCGCGTGCGCAGTTCGATGCGCGCGGCGGCGGAAGCGACGAGCAGAAGTGTGCCAGCCAGCGCTGCTGCATTTTTGAATGGGGTGCGGCGTGCGATGAATTGCAGCACGTGCACTGCGCCGCGTGCTGTCAGCACGTACTGCGCCGGAGATGCCAGCAGCTGGTACTGGCGAATTCCCAGCTCGGCCTGCGGGAAAAGAAGTGAACCGAGTGAGACGGCGAGAGCGGGGGTGAGAAACCACAGCAGTACAGCGCGGTCCGCAGGATTGTGGCGTGCGCTGAAAAGTGCCAGCACGGCGCCGAGAAGGAGAACAATATTCACGACGATCGACGCGGCGGCTTGCAGTGCTGCGACGGTGGGTTCGTTTGCGTCGCCGATGCCGGCGCTCGATGCGATTTGTGCGGAGCGCACGAATCCGGCGACGTCGAGGCGAATGCCGAATGGGTTGTCGATGAGGACGGATTCAACGTCGCCACGCGTCGACGCGCGCGCCATCGCCGATTCGATGCCGGCGGCGCTGGTGAGGTTGAGGGCGGCGTACGCGCCGATGCTGACGATGCAGGCAGCAAGTCCGCAGGCTGCGGCGCGCCGCAGCGGGGTTGCGAGCGTGCGCCACGCAGAGCCGAGCGCGATGGCGACCTGTGCGATCAGGCCAAAGGCGGCGAGATAGGTCTGCGCGAAAAGCGCCGCTGCTGCACCGGCAACGAAAATGCGACGGCGGCTGGAAAGGCGCACGCCCGACCATGCGGCCCAGGCGCACAGGCAGGCGAACGCTTCGATCTGCCCCTGCATCCACGTGCCGCGTGCGAAGTAGGCGGACCAGACGCTGCAGGCCATGATCAGCGCTGCGGTGATTCCGATGGATTCCGAATACAGTGCGCGCGCTGCGCGATATGTGAGGGCGACTCCGATCACACTCAGCATGATGCTGATGGCTGCAGCGGTGAGCGGGTCGGTATCGAACGCAGTGACGAGCGCCCAGAAGTAGCTGGCGGCGGGTGGGTTGGCCAGGCCGATGCCGGAGGCGAAGCTGCGCACCGGAAGAGAGCCCCAGTCTCCTGCGCGGATCGACTCTGTGATGCGAATGCCTGCGCCGTGCGGCCAGCCGAAGTCGTATTCGTGCTGCAGCGAATCCACGTGCCACATGCGCACTGCGAATGCGAGCAGGACGATGAGCAGAGCAATGAGCTGCGCCGTGCGGCGAGATTTCCACATGCCGGGCGATTGTAGGGCGGCCGGCCGTCAGCCGTCGATCACGACCATGTCGTCGGCGTGCACGAGCATCGGCGCGAAATCGTAGCCGAGGATCGATTCGATCTGATCCGACTGACGGCCGGCGATTTTTTTTGCGTCGACTGCGCTGTAGCGGGCGATGCCACGGGCGATGGCGCGTCCGTTGGCGTCGTGCACGTCGACGATGCCGCCGCGGTCAAAATCACCGGTGACCTCGTGCACGCCGACGGGCAGGAGGCTCTTGCCCTGCCGCAGCGCACGCGCCGCGCCATCGTCGATGCGCAGTGTGCCGGCGGGGCGCTCCGACAAAATCCAGCGCTTGCGTCCTTCGATGCTGCGCGCCTGCGCCAGGAAGCGTGTGCCGACGGGCAGGCCGGCGGCGGTGTCGACGATGACGTTGTCGCGCGCGCCGTTGGCGATGACCACGGTTACGCCCGAGCGCGTGGCGAGTTCAGCCGCCTGAATCTTCGTGTTCATGCCGCCAACGCCGAGCGCAGTGCGGCTGCCGGTGGCGCGCTCGCGCACGTCGTCGTCGATCACCGGCACTTCGGCGATCAGCGTGGCATGCGGATCCCGACGCGGGTCGGCGGTGAACAGCCCATCGATGTCCGACAGAATCAGCAGCAGATCGGCGTCGAGCACGTTGGCGACGAGCGCCGAGAGGTTGTCGTTGTCGCCGACGCGAATTTCTTCGGTGGCGACGGCATCGTTTTCGTTGACGATCGGCACGATGCCGTGGGCAAGCGTGGCGGTGAGCGCGTCACGCGCGTTGAGGTAGCGGCGTCGGTCGTCGTTGAGGTCGGCGCGCGTGAGCAGGATCTGGCCGACGTGCACGTCGAAGAGTTCGAACACCTGTTCCCACGCGCGCATCAGGTGCGTCTGGCCGACGGCGGCGAGCATTTGTTTGACCGGCAGCGGCGCGCGCGGATCCTTTTGCATACCGATGCGCTCGCGGCCAGCCTGCATGGCGCCACTTGAGACGATAACCACTTCGTGGCCGGCCTCGCGCACCATCACCACCTGACGTGCAATCTCGAGCATGCGCCGGCGGTTGATGCGCGGCGTGCCGGCCGTGAGCGTGCTGGTGCCGAGTTTGATGACGAGGCGGAGGGTGGGGGGCATGGTGTTGGAAGGGCGGAGCAGAGAGCAGAAAGTGGATAGTAGACAGTGGATAGTAGTTAGTAGTTAGTAGATAGTAGTTAGTAGATCATTACT
>CAXNFZ010000080.1:0-10663 GCA_964201495.1 Chloroflexota bacterium
GGGGCGGGCGATGGCGTGTTTCGCGGGTTTCATCAATTGGATTTTGAGCATTCCCTGAATGTATTTCTCACGCGATGTCGCGTATAACGCAAAAAATACGAAAAATACGAAGAGGTCTGAATTCAGTCGCCGCGTAACTACTCAGGCCATCCATTTTTCCAACGCGAAACGCGCTGTTCCTTCCCCCTTCGGGGGAAGGAACAGCGCGTTTCGCGGGAAATACTGATTTAGGCCTGAGTAGTTACGTCGCCGCAGAATCTTCCTCAAGCCAATGCTCGAAAAATCCTGGAAATTTCCCTTCGCGTTCTTCGCGGCTTCGCGTGAAAAAAAATCTGCTGTCGAAGTTTGCCCCTAACTGCGGATGCCCGCAGTGCATTCGCCGTCGTCTATGATCTCAGCATGCTCGCACTCGTCACCGGCGCCACTGGATTTGTCGGCGCCAACCTGGTGGAAGCGCTCACCACACACGGCTGGCAAGCTCGCGCGCTGCGCCGCAGGTCATCATCGCTCAAGGCGCTGCACGGTCTCTCCTACGAGGACGCACTCGGCGACGTGACCGACTACGAGGCGCTGCTCGCTGCAACGCGCGACGTCGACGCCGTCTTTCATGTAGCCGCCGTCGCCACATACTGGCGCAGCGACATGCAGCAGATGTACCACGTCAACGTCGAAGGCACGCGCAACGTGCTGCGCGCAGCGCAGACGAACGGCGTCAAGCGCGTGGTCGTCACAAGCAGCAGCGCCTCGATCGGCCGCGCACCGTTCGGCCAATCGGTCGACGAAACGGCGCGCTTCAATTTGCAGCCGCACGAGTATCACTACGGCTACACAAAAGTTCTGGCCGAAGGCGTCGTCGCCGAATTCGTGCGCGACGGCCTCGATGTCGTCATCGTCAACCCAGCCGTGATCATGGGCCCGCGCGACGTCAATCTCATCGGCGGCAGCCTGATCACCGAGCTGGCCAGGCGCGATGTCGGCTTCGCCCCACCCGGCGGCGTCGGCATGATCGACGTAGCCGACGTGTGCGCCGCACAAATCGCCGCCTTCGAGCGCGGGATTGCCGGTGAGCGCTATATCCTCAACGGACACAATCTCTGGCACACCGAGATCCTCGACATCTGCAAACGCGTCGTCGGCCGCACCAGCCGCACCGCCCGGCTGCCGCGCGCCGTCATTCGCTCAGCCGCCCACCCGGTCGATCTCCTGCGCCGTCTCGGTATGAACATCCCGATGAATGGCGAGCAGCTGCGCCTGGCCTGCGACACGTTCTGGTTCGACCCGAGCAAGGCCCGCACACAGCTCGGCCTCACGGCACGCCCATTCGAAGAAACAGTTCAGCGCACCTACGACTGGTACAAAGCCAACGGATTCATCTGATTTGTCGCGAACAGGTACGAATACAGCAAAATATGTGGCAACTCTTTCATGGTCCCAACGCACTCGAACGCGATGAATTGCTCACAAAAATTGTCGGCGACCTTAAAAAAGCGGTCGGTGATGACGGCATCGCTGATATGAACATCATGCGCATCGACGCTGATGATCGCGTCGACGACCTGATTCGCGCTGCAGAGACGCTGCCCGTGTTCGCTGAAACCCGCCTGGTGCTGGCTCGCAATTTCGTGCGCGCACTCGAACGTGCCAAGGCCCGCAAACAAGCCGCCACAGAAAAAAAGGCAGCTGCACAATCAGCACGGGACGCCGCTCCAAGCGCGAAGGACGATTACGAAAAGCTGCTTGTATACATCCCGACGATGCCTGATTGCACACATCTGATCTTCATCGAAGATGAGGCGCTCAGCGATACGAGCCCGCTGGTGAAAAGTGCAAAATCGACGGGCGGCGAGATTCGGCGCTTCGAATTGCCGATTGACCCGGTCAAGTGGCTGCAGTCACGAACAAGAAGGCTCGGCGGCGAAATCACCCCGGCCGCTGCGCAGATGCTCGGCACACGCATCCACCAGGGCAACAAGAACGATCGCGATCATTTCGACCAGGATTCATCGACGTACATGTACAAGCTCGACAATGAGCTGCGCAAGCTGATCGGTCACGCTGGCAGCCGCCCGGTCGAGCAAAAGGACGTCGAACTGCTGGTGCCCAGCGAGGACGTCGCCGACGTATTCAAATTCACCGACGCTGTCGCTGCTCGCGACGCCGGCACGGCGTGGCGCGAGATGCGCAATATCCTCGTCCGCGGTGAACATCCGCTCGTGCTGCTCACCCACCTCGCCCGGCAGGTGCGCCTGCTAATTCAGGTCAAGGACTCCACAGGCATGGGGGAACAGGAGCTTGCCTCTGCCCTCGGCGTGCATCCGTTCGTCGCCAGGAAAGCCGCGCAGCAGGCCAGCCGCTTTCGTGCTGACGATCTGCGCGGCCTGCTCGAATCTCTGCTCGATGCCGACATCGCAATCAAAACCGGCCTCATGGAAGCCGACGCCGCGCTCGACGTCATGGTGGCGAAGATGTGCGGGGGAGCTACGGTCGGCGCAGGAAAATAATTGCGGATCGTCGTCAGAGATTCTGCCCCAGCTGCTCCGAGGAATTTTCAGCAGCCAGTTTTTTCAGCTCGAACAGCGCAGTCAGCGCGGCAAGGGGCGTCAGGCCGTTCGGGTCGATCTCGCGCAGCCGCACAAGCGCCGGAGGCTCTGCGGCGAACATCGAAAGCTGCGCCGGTGATTCGGCCCTGCGGCGCTGCTGCTGCCGCGGCGCCGAGCGCGGCTCCTCGGGCGCAGCCTCGAGTCGCTCCAGCACTTCCTGCGCGCGCTGCACGACGGCCGCAGGCATGCCGGCCAGCTGCGCCACATGAATGCCGTAGCTGCGGTCGGCTCCACCAGCGACGAGCTGATGCAGAAACACCACGCGGCCGCCCTCGTCCGAGACCGCCACGTTGTAATTGCGCACGCGCGGCAGCGACGCCGCCAGCTGGATCAGCTCGTGATAATGCGTGGCGAACAGCGTCAGCGCTGCGCGCTCAGGATGGTTGTGCAGATACTCAATCACGCTCCACGCGATCGCCAGACCATCGTAGGTGCTTGTTCCGCGCCCGATCTCATCCAGGATCACCAGGCTGCGCGGCGTGCAGTGATGCAGAATATTCGCCGTCTCGACCATCTCCACCATAAACGTCGACTGACCAGCGGTCAGTTCATCCTGCGCACCGATGCGCGTGAAAATGCGGTCGACAAGACACAGGTTCGCCGAGCGCACAGGCACGAAGCTGCCGATCTGCGCCATCAGCACGATCAACGCGGTCTGACGCATGTAGCTGCTTTTGCCGCTCATGTTCGGACCAGTGATCACCATCACACGCGCTTCGTCGTCGAGCAGCGCATCGTTCGGCGTGTACGGCGCATCCTTCAGAAGATGCTCGATCACTGGATGTCGGCCGCCGACGATCTCGATGCGGCCACCGTCGTTGAAGTACGGGCGCACATAGTTGTTGCGCGCAGCAGCTTCGGCCAGCGACGCAGCGACGTCGATGCGCGCCACGTGCTGCGCAGCATCGAACAGGACGCGCGCATGTTCAGCGACCTGCTGATTCAGCTCAGTAAGCAGGCGTCGCTCGATCACGGCGATGCGCTCGTCTGCATTCAAAATCAGCGCCTCGTACTCTTTCAACTGCGGCGTAATGTACCGCTCAGCGTTGGTGAGCGTCTGCTTGCGAATGTAATCCGCCGGCGCCTGCACCGCTGTCGCCGCTGTCAGCTCGATGAAATAGCCGAAGACTTTGTTGTAGCCGACCTTCAGGGAACGAATGCCGGTGCGCTCGCGTTCCGTGCGTTCAAGACCAGCCACCCACGTCTTGGCGTCACGCGCAGCAAGATGAATTTCATCAAGCTCCGCGGAATATCCCAGCTTGATGAACCCATCGTCATCAGCCTCTTCTTTTAACGCAGCGGTGATCGCATCGATCACGGGATGCAGATTCCACTCCGTATCGCCATATCCCGGCAGCGCCTGCGCCTGCGCACACGCCGCACGCAGGTTCAGAAGATCCTTCGATTCAGCGATGCCGCTCACCACGCGCGTGCTCAGTCGCTCGAGGTCGGGCATACCTTTCAACGCCTCACGCAGCTGGGTGCGATACAGCAGATCCTCAAAGAGTTTCTCGACGGCGTCGAGCCGCTCTTCGATCACGCGCCGATCGAGCAGCGGTTGCGCCACACGCGTGCGCAGCAGGCGCGCACCCATCGGCGTCAGCGTGCGGTCGAGCACGCCAAGCAGCGTCGGCACAGCGCTCACCTTGCGTCCCACCCCGCTCGCCCGCATCGGGTCGACGAGTTCAAGATTACGACGCGTCACCAGGTCCAGCCCCATAAAATGGCTGGTCGAATACGTGCGCACCTGCGTGAGCTGCCGCAGCGCCACAGGCTGCATGTCGCGCAGATACGAAACGATCGCACCGGCCGCGCGCATGCCGAGCGGCATTTCTTCAAGACCATACGCCTGCAGTGTGCCAACCTTAAAAAGATCGAGCAGCGTCTGCCGCGCGTGGCCGACCTCGAAGCGATACGCCGAGTAGGGCGTGATCGGGCAGCGAATGTTTTCGAAGACCGGCGCTGAGTCCGATTCAGGCACGATCATTTCGCGCGGCTGAATGCGCGCCATCTCACGCTCGAGCGCTGCGTCGCCATCGAGCTGCACCGCAAGAAATTCGCCTGTCGTGATGTCGCAGTACGCCAGACCAATCGCCTCACCACGCACCAGCGCCGCCAGGTAACTCGGACGCGTTGCGTCGAGCAGGCGATCCTCGACGACCGTGCCCGGCGTCAGCACACGACGCACCTCGCGCGGCACCAGCCCATTCACAGGTTCGCTGCCGAGCTGCTCAGCGACCGCCACGCGATAACCACGCTCGATCAGCCGCGCCATATACGAATCGGCAGCATGATGCGGAACACCCGCCATCGGCACGCGCACATCTTTGCCCGCCGGCCGCGACGTCAGCACCACGTCGAGCTCACGCGCGATCAGCTCTGCATCCGCATCGAATGTCTCGTAGAAATCGCCGAGCCGAAAGAACAAAATACAGTCGGCATAGCGACGCTTCAGATCGAGATACTGGCGACGAATCGGGGGTGCTTCATCCTTTACGACAGCCATGGGCGACGGCGATGATAGCGCAGGCTGTGCGAAGATATCCGCCAATGTCGCACTCTTTTCTGCTCACGATCGTCGCCGTCATCCTTGCTTCGAGCATCGCCGCTCCTGCCACGGCAGCACAGATCGATCCAGGAACCTCAAATCCGGCGATCCTGCGCGTGCGCAACGTCGTCGGCTCAGACGTGAACGCCGCCGCACAAACGCTCGCCGCCGAATTCGATCTTCTCGAGATGCGCGAGGATGACGATCTGTTTGTGCTCGGCGATGCGCACACGGCAGAACGAATGCGCGCGAATGGCTATACCGTCGATGTGCAGCAGGTGCTGCCTAGTCCGCAGCGCATCGGACCGCAGTCCTTCTTCGGCGGCTACCGCACCGTGGCCGAGCACGAAGCGCACCTCGCCGACGTCGCTGCCGCCCACCCCGATCTGGTGCAGCTGATCGACTACGGCGATTCATGGCGCAAGACGCACGGCCGCGCCGGCGGCCACGACCTGCTCGCCGTCTGCATCACCAAACGACGTGAAGGCGACTGCGCCCTCCACCCGGAAACGGACAAGCCGCGCATGTTCATCATCGCGGCCATCCACGCGCGCGAGCTCACCGTGCCCGAGCTGGCGCAGCGCTGGATCGATTACCTCGTCGACGGCTACGGCGTCAACGCCGAGGTCACCACGCTGCTCGATTCGAGTGAGATGTGGGTCGTGCCTCTGGCCAATCCCGACGGCCGCTCCATCGTGCAGCAGGACAGCGCTGATCCTTACTACCATCGCAAGAACGCCAACGTCGTCGACGCAAACTGCAGCACGCCGATCACCAGCTACAACTACGGCGGCTCACATCCCGGAGTCGACCTGAACCGCAACGGCTCATGGAAATGGGACCTGCGCGTCACTGCGTCCGACATCAAGTGCAGCGCGGTCTACCGCGGCCCAGCCGCCGCATCCGAGCCGGAGAACATTCACATCGAAGCGCTGATCCGCCAGCTCTTCCGAGACCAGCGCGGGCCGGCACTCACCGACGTCGCGCCGATCACCACCACCGGCGTCTTCCTCACGCTGCACTCGTTCGCCGACCAGGTCATCCTGCCATGGAATTTCACGAACAGCTTCGATGCACCAAACGACCTCGGCCTGCGTGCACTTGCATTTCGCATGAGCCATCACAACGGCTACCAGACTGGCCAATCCGGCGAGATCCTCTACTCCACCAGCGGATCGACCGACGACTTCACCTACGGCGAATTCGGCGTGCCGAGCTATACGTTTGAGGTCGGGCCGGGCTACGGCATGTGTGCCGGCTTCATGCCGTCGTTCTCCTGCATGGACGAATTCTGGAACGAGAATCTCGGCGCGTTCCTGTTCGCCGCCAAAGCCGCGCGCGAGCCGTACACACTCTCGCACGGCCCGGCGCCGACGACCATCAGCAGCACGCCCACGTCCAGCGGAGCGCACATCGTCGCCTCGTTCGACGACGGTGCATTCGGCACGAACGGCTACGGACGGCCGACGGCACAGACTGTCGTCAGCGCCGAACTCTTCCTCGACGCGCCGCCGTGGGCCGGCGGCGCCCCGATCGCGATGACGCCCGTCGACGGCGCAGCAGACACCGCGGTGGAAAGTTTCGAAGCATCGCTTACATTCACCGCATGCGCTCCGTTGCCGACGCAAGCCTGGGTGCACACATTCGATGCGTCCGGCAGTGCAGGTGTGTTCGGAACAACATGGATTAGCGCACCACTCGATGGCTTTGCCCCCGCCATATGTGACGCGCGCATCGACCGCCCGTTCGTCGTCACCGACACGCCAGCCTCGCTGCAGCTCGTCGTCAGCACCACGCTGCCCCTCAGCATCACCGCCGCTGAAATGCAGATCGGCGCGAGCGACTTCGTCAGCAACGTCATCCCCATGACGCCCGTCGACGGCGCCGCCGACAGCGCCACAGAAACCTTCACCGCCACGCTGGACGGGACACTGCTGCCCGTCGGCGTTCACACCGTCACGCTGCGCGCGCTCACCTTTTCAGCCACCTACACGCCGACGCGCGAAATCGCCTTCACCGTTCTGCCGCCTGGGTTTGCACAGGTGTTCGTGCCAATGGCAGTCAGATAGGGAATAGGGAATAGGGAATAGGGAATAGGGAATAGGGACTCAAAATAATGTCGACGCCGGCATCTTGTCAATACCCTCTCCCCTCTCCCCTCTCCCCTCTCCCCTCTCTTCCCCATCCACTATCATCCCCACATGCTCACCAACGCGCAGCTCGCCGCGATCTTCGCCGACATCGCCGACCGGCTCGAAATTCAGGGCACCGAGAATGTGTTCGCCATCCGCGCGTATCGCGCAGCGAGCGAGAACATCGCGGCACATGGGCGCGCCGTCGCGGATTTGTACCGCGAGGGCGGCACGGCCGCGCTGCATGAGGTCAAAGGCATCGGCAAGGAAATCGCAAAGAAGATCGAGTCGCTGGTCAACACCGGCTCACTTGAGTTCTACGACAAGCTCAAGGCTGAAGTTCCCGACGGCGTGACGACCATGCTGCAGATCCCCGGCATCGGCCCGAAGCGCGTGCAGGAGTTCTGGAAGACGCTCGGCATCGATTCCGTCGCCGCTCTCGAACAAGCTGCGACCGCAGGCAAGCTCCGCGCACTGCCGAAGATGGGCGAAAAAGCCGAACAGAAAATTCTCGCCGGCATCGCGTCGATGCGCCGCACGTCCACCGGACGACTGCGCGCTGATCAGGTCATGCCCGTCGCCGAAGCCGTCATCGCCGCGCTGCGTGCGCTGCCCGGCGTACGCAGGATCGAATATGCCGGCTCACTGCGCCGCGGACGCGACACCATCGGCGACCTCGACATCCTCGTCGCCACGACCGATCCGCAGCCGGTGATGGACGCGTTCCGCGCACTGCCGCTCGCTGCCGAAATCATCAACGCCGGCGAAACAAAGTCCACCTTCCGCACGCGCGACGGTCTGCAGGTGGACCTGCGCGCCATCGACCCGACGGTGTGGGGAACGGCGCTGCAATATTTCACCGGCAGCCAGATGCACAACGTGAAGGTGCGCGAACATGCGCAGAAGCTCGGCCTGTCACTGAACGAGTACGCCGTCACCGACGCCCGCCGCGACGAAAAACTCCAGTTCGACAGCGAAGAGGCCGTCTACGCAAAACTAAACATGGCATGGATTCCGCCCGAGCTGCGCGAAGACCGCGGCGAAGTCGAAGCGGCGCTCGACCTCGGCCCGCTTCGCGTCGTCGCACCCGATCTGATTCGCCTCGAGGACATGCGCGGCGATCTGCAGATGCACACCACCTGGAGCGACGGCCAGCTCGACGTGATGGGCATGGCGCGCATTGCGGTCGATCTCGGGTACGAGTACATCCTGATCACCGATCACAGTGTCGGCGTCAACGTGGTACGCGGCGTGACCGCCGAACAGGTGCGCGAACAAGGCAGGGAAATCGCGCGCGTCAACGCCGCACTGCGCAAGGAAAAAATCAAGCTCACCGTGCTGCACGGCGTCGAGTGCGAAGTACACCCGGACGGCTCACTCGACTTGCCGGACGACGCGCTGGCCGAGGCCGATCTGGTGCAGGCCAGCGTGCATACGCTGCTGAATTCGCCGCGCGAAAAAATCACCGCGCGCGCGATCGCCGCCATGCGCAGCCCGCACATCGACATCCTCGGCCATCCGTCCGGCCGTCTGATCAACGCACGCGAAGGCGCCGACTACGACTGGGAGCGCATCTTCGCTGCCGCACTCGAATACGACGTGGCGCTCGAGATCAACGCCAATCCGACACGCCTCGACCTCAACGATGTGCTCGCACGCCGCGCCGCCGAACTCGGCTGCAAGTTCACCATCAGCACCGATGCGCACAGCGCCGCCATGCTGCATCACATGCGCTACGGCGTCACCGTCGCCCGCCGCGCATGGATCACGCCGGCGCAGGTGATCAACACCTGGCCGCTGTCGAAGCTGCTCAAGTGGGCGGAGAAGAAGTCGCGAGTGGATAGTGATAGTGATAGTCGATAGTGACAGCGGATGTGACCACGATCCACTATCTACTATCTACTATCTACTATCTACTATCCACTATCCACTCTCGACTATCCAGCTATCATCCCCAGCGTGTCCAATCCATTCACGCGCTCCATTGCGGCAGCGCTCCGCGAACGCAGACTGCGCGAATTCATCACGGCCTGGGATCCGATCGAAGCGCTCGTCATACGCGTCTACCGCGGCAACGCCGCACTTCCGTCCGACGAGCATGAATATGCCACGCTGCGCCCGCGCGCGCTCGATGCACATACACACCTGCGCGATGCACTCGCCCGACACTGGCCGACGACGAAGGTCGCTGGCGCGCTCGCAGTGGAAGATCCCTTCGCCGCGCTGCTCCGCCGCGAAACCGCCGCCGCGTTCGTCGGTGACTGGCCGGCGATGCAGGCGTTGCCGGCAGCGCGTGAAGCGCTGAACAAAGTCGTGCTCGAGGCGCAGTCATGAGCGAGATATGGCGTCTGATTCCGAATGAAGCACAGTGGCAGGATGCACTCGCTGCGCTTCCCTCGCCACACGTGCTGCAGTCATGGTCGTGGGGCGACCTTAAATCACGCTGGGGCTGGACGGCGCAGCACTGGCTGCTCGACGACGACGGCCCTGCCTGCGCCATGCTCGTGCTGCGCCGGTCGTTCGGTCCGCTGTGCATGCTCTACGCACCGAAAGGGCCTGTTGCGCGTGACATGCGCGCCTATGAACGCGGGCTGGCGAAACTCGAGTCGCTCGGCCGCTCCCAGCGCGCCATCTGGGTGAAGGCCGACGGCGATCCGCCGGCGATCAGCGGCTCAGCATGGTCTGCCGCCGACCTCGATGCAGCGCGCGCAGCATTCACGCAGCGCAGCTGGCGTCGCTCGGCCGAGCCGGTGCAGTTCCGCAACACCATGCTCACGGATCTGCGCGCCGACGACGAGCAGCTTCTCGCAGCGATGAGCTCGAAGTGCCGCTACAACGTGCGCCTTGCCGAAAAGCGCGGAGTGACCGTGCGCGTCGTTTCAAGTCTCGCTGGTGACGATGCCGAAACGCTGTACGCGATGTACTCCGAAACCGGCGCACGCGACGGATTCGGCATTCGAAGCCGCGAATACTATCTGGACGCATGGCGCAGCATGAGCGCCGTCGGCTTCATCGCCGAACACGAGGGCCAGCCGCTCGGTGGAATCGTCCTGTTCACACACGCATGCCGCGCCTGGTATTTCTACGGCATGTCACGTTCCGTCGGCCGCGAGCACATGCCGAATCATCTGCTGCAGTGGCAGGCCATGCGCTGGGCGCGCGACCACGGCTGCGACACGTACGACTGGTGGGGCGCGCCCGAACAGCTCGTCGAAAGTGATTCGATGTGGGGCGTCTATCGTTTTAAACAGAGCTTCGGCGCAACATTCGCTGAGGGCGTCGGCGCATGGGATTTCGCACCGTTTCCCGCTCTCAATTTCTTGTATCGCAAAATACGTCGCGCTCGTAGAGAAGAATAAACAGACCCAAAGAAATCGTTGATC
>CAXNFZ010000081.1:0-10613 GCA_964201495.1 Chloroflexota bacterium
GGAATGGCGCGTTTCGCGTTGACGTTGCCGAAGAATCTTCCTCAAGCAAAAGCGCAGTAAAGCCATAAAAAGCTTTTTCCTTTGCGTTCTTTGCGGCTTCGCGTGAAAAAAATCTTCGGTCGAAATCCGCCCCAAGCTGCGGATGCACCCCTGTGACGAGTTTTGTAAAAAGACTTGACATTCGTCGTCAGATCCGTATAATCAATTTTCTCGGTGCGGGATAGAGCAGTGGCAGCTCGTCAGGCTCATAACCTGAAGGTCGTAGGTTCGAATCCTACTCCCGCTATATCTCCCCAGTGATACAGATCACTGGGGATTTTTGTTTTTCCACTCAGGAAAATCTGCACCTTGATTCCTGTCCCCTTGTGAGGCTATCCCCCATCCAGAACGGACTGGCGCCTACTCTGCTGAGGCTGATTTTTCGTGACGGCATGCAGGAAAGAGCGCAAAAACGAAACTTTGCATAATATGCGCACATGCATGAATAAGATGAAGCGAATACAAAACCTGTTGCTAGCTGTGACGTGGACGGCAGCGATCTGCAGCGCACTGGTATTTACAGCCGTCAAGATACGCAACTGGGGGCCGGTGCTGGATGCGCCATGGCAGGGCGACTTTATTGTGTACCGCGATGCGGCGCGGGTGCTTGATTGGGAACCGGAACAGCTGTATCGAACGTCGCAATGGCCCAAGGTATTGGACGAACCAGACGTATCGATGATGCCGTTTCCGTACATGCCGGCGATCGGCATGGCGCTGATCCCCTTTGCGCGCATGCCGGTTGAGACGGCGCAGCGCATCTGGTTTTGGTTGTCGGTGGCAGCGTTCCTGCCGGTGGTGGTGCTGGTCGCCCGTCGCATACCGCCGGGCCGTGCGCGCGTCATCGGCGTCGGAATGATGTTTCTGCTGCCGGCGTTTCTGGACGCGTTGTATCTTGGCCAGATCACCTTCGTGATGGCGCTGCTTGTGGTGCTGGCCTGGTACGGCATGGACGCACAGCGGCCGTGGGTGCGCATTCTCGCCGGCGTTTGTCTGGGAATCGCATGCGGCATCAAGCCGATCGTCGTCGGCCTGGCGCTGGTCGCGTTACTGCGTCGGCGTATCGGATTCCTCGCTGGCATGGTTGCGGCGCTGGCGGCGCTGACAGGGGTGGGGTTGCTGAAATTGCCCGCTTCGGTGACGCTGGACTATATTGCCGTGATGCGAGGCTATACGGAAAAGATGACGCCGCCGGAAATGACGTATCTGATTTTTTGGAACCAGAGCATCCCAGCCTTTTGGCAGAAGCTTTTCGGGGCACAATACGCCGCGCTGGCGACCGGAATTTCGTTCGGTTGCGTGGCAGCGATCCTGTTCGCCATCGTTCGCCGATCACTGCGCAGCGCGCGATTGAGCAAACGAACGGATGTGATCGAGGTTTCCGCTGCATTGCTAGGTGTGCTGCTCTGCGCGCCTGTGACGTGGCTGCATTACATTCTTGCGACGGCGCCGGTGTTTGCTGGCATTGCTCGGGCATGGCAATCCCAAACGCACTTTATCGGGCGTATGGCGCTGCCGGTCGGAATTTGCATGGCGATGCTGCAGCGCGCGGCCGAACCTTTGGTGGCGGCGACCGGCATTCAGATGTTTTCGTCGTTGATGGCGATCAGCATGTCGCTGTGGCTGGGGATGCTGCTGGCTACCGCGCCGACGCATAATCTGTCGCCTTCATCATCACACTGACGACCTTCGCCACGATCGGGCCGTTGGCTTCCGTGGCGTCGCGGCCGGCCTGCCATTCTGGGTCGGCGCGGAAGGCGGCCCAGGCGGCGTCGCAGGCGGCCTGATCAGCGAAGGCCAGGACATAGACGAGGTCGCCGGTTTCCTCCGTGCGCGGCTCGGGCGTCCAGAAGCCGACGACCTGCATGCCATGGCGAGCGAACAGGCGCATCGTCAGGTTGCGGAAGCGGCCATCGATGTCTGCGAAGCGGCCGGGTGCGGCCCAGTACGTACGAAGCTGATAAATCATGCTTTACTTATCATGTGGCTATCGTGAAAAGTCAACATGAACTGAACTCGCAACTGTCCAAGGTTGAGTTTTTGGAATCCGCAAAACGCGCCATTCCCACCCCCGCAGGGGGTGGGAATGGCGCGTTTTGCGGAATTT
Source organism: Chloroflexota bacterium (assembly GCA_964201495.1). Taxonomy (GTDB): domain Bacteria; phylum Chloroflexota; class Anaerolineae; order J036; family Brachytrichaceae; genus CANJQH01. The sequence continues at coordinate 2,147 of CAXNFZ010000081.1, forward strand.
TCCAACAAACCCTGAACAGTTATCTGAACTCCCGGGTGCGCGCAATTCTCGAAGAGTTCGTCGAGCGCGGCGTCGAGCGTGGCGTGCAGGCGGCGGCGTACGTGAATGGCGAACTGGTCGTCGACTGCTGGGCGGGCGTGGCGGACGCCGCGAGCGGGCGGCCGGTGGACGGCGAGACGTTATTCACGACGTGGTCGGCCAGCAAGGGCGTGGCGGCGACGGCGCTGCACGTGCTGGCCGAGCGCGGCGCGCTGCGCTACGACATGCGCGTGGCCGAGCTGTGGCCGGAATTCGCCGTGAACGGCAAGCAGGACATTACTGTGGCGCAGGTGCTGGCGCACACCGCCGGCATCCCGCAGATCGCGGAGGGCGTGACGCCGGACGAAATTCTCGACTGGGAGCGCATCTGCCGGCGCGTAGCCGGGCTGACGCCGTTGTGGGAGCCGGGGACGGCGACGGGCTATCACGCCATGAACTACGGCTGGCTGGTGGGTGAAATCGTGCGCCGCGCGAGTGGGCGGCCGTTCGACGAATTCGTGCGGGCGGAGGTTTTCGCGCCGCTGGGGATTCGAGATTTGTATTTCGGCGTGCCGCCGGAAGCCGAAGGGCGTGTGGCGATGCTGGAGGAAGGGCCGGCAGCGGAGCCGGCCGATCCGGCGCCGGTGATCGCCGTGCCGGTGATCGCTACGCCGCTGTGGCGTGTCCCGCCGTCGCCGTGGGCGAACCGGCCGGAGGTGCGGCGCGCGTGCGTGCCGTCGAGCGGGATGATCGGCAACGCGCGCTCGCTGGCGATGCATTACGCCGGGTTGCTGGATGGGCGGCTGCTGCCGGCCGAGCGCGTGCGCGCGGCGGCGGCGCTGCAGATCGAGGCGATCGACGTGACGGGCGGGACGCTGGCGCGGCGGGCGCTCGGTTACGAGCTCGGCGGGCCGCTCTCGGCGCAGGGAGAGCGACTGAGCGCGTTCGGCCACGGCGGCCTGGGCGGCACGGCCGGCTTCGCCGACCCGGAGCTGGGGCTGGCGTTCGCACTGACGAAGAACCGCCTGCGCTACGACCCTGCAGGAAAGGGAGTGGCATACGCGGTGGCAGAGGCGGTGCGAGCGAGTTTGTCCAGGTAGCGCGCCTTCGCCTGAAGAAATTTCTTCGGTGAAGGAATTCAGATCTCTTCGCGTTCTTTGCGGCTTTGCGTGAAAAACGCGTGAGAAACGCGTGAGTGTGCACCATGAAAAGCCCAGGCCATCTGAAAATTTTCCTCGGCATGTGCCCCGGCGTGGGCAAGACGTACGCCATGCTGCAGGACGCCCGTGCGCGGCGCAGCGAGGGAGTCGACGTGCTGATCGGCTGCGTCGATGTGCACGGGCGCCCGGAGACCGCGGCGCTGGCGGCCGGCTTGCCCGCGCTGGCTGCGTTCGACGTCGAAGCGGTGCTGGCGCGTGCGCCGGAACTGGTCGTGGTCGACGACCTGTCGCAGCACAATGCGCCGGGTGCGCGACATCCGAAACGTTATCAGGATGTGCAGGAGCTGCTCGACGCTGGGATCGACGTGTATGCGGCGCTGGACGTGCAGCATTTCGAAAGCCGGGCCGACGCCGCAGCGCAGATCATCGGCGGCCCCGTCGGCGAAACCGTGCCCGATTCGGTCCTGGAGCGCACGGCCGAGATCGAATTGATCGATCTGGCGCCAGATGATCTGCTGCGACGCCTGGCCGAAGGCAAGGTGCACCTCGGAGCCGTGCCCCCGTCGTACTTCCGCAAGGGAAATCTGACCGCCCTGCGCGAGATGGCGCTGCGCGTTACCGCCGAACATGTCGATCGCCAGATGCGCGACTACATGCGCGTCAAGCACATCGCCGGCCCGTGGAAGCCGAGTGAGCGCCTGATGGTTGCGGTGAACGACAGCGCGCTGAGTGAGCGGCTGATTCGGCACACCCGGCGGCTGGCGTATGCGCTGGAGGCGTTCTGGCAGGCGGTGCACGTCGAAACAGCGACGCCGCTCGACGCCCGTGCGCGCGCAGGCGTCGAGCGCAACCTGGCGCTGGCGCGCGAGCTGGGCGCCGAAGTGCTGATCACGACCGACGCCGACGTGGCGCGCGGCCTGCTGCGGGTAGCGCAGCAGCACAATATTACGCGCATCCTCGTCGGTCGTTCGCGCATGAGCCCACTGCGGCGGTTGTTCGGCGGCGGTTCGCTGGCGGCGCGGCTGATCGACCAGAGCGGGCGCGTCGACGTGCACGTGGTGGGCGGCGAGGACCTCGGTCACGCGCCGTCGCGCTGGTTTCGCATGCAGTTTCATTCATCGGTGGCCGAGTATGCGAAGGCGCTCGGCACCATGCTGGCGGTGGTGGTCGCCGGCGACGTGTTGTTTCCGCTCGTGGACCTGGACTACCCGGTCATGTCGATGGTGTTCCTGTTCAGCATCGTGCTGCTGGCATTGCGCTTCGCACGCGGGCCGGTTCTGGCGGCGACGGCGTTGAGCGCTGCGGCGTTGGATTTTATTTTCATCACGCCGTACTACACATTCAAGATCGAGCGATTCGGCGACCTTGTGCTGTTTGCGCTCTATTTCGGAATCGCTGCGGTGGTGGGCATGTTGACGGCGCGCATCCGCGACGCGGCGGTGCTGCTGCGGCAGAGCGAAGCGCAGGCGGTGGCGTCGTTCGACTTCGCGAGCGCCTTGTCGCGCGCGGTGACGATGGACGACGTGTGCCGAGCGACGATCGAGCGGCTGAGCCGCATTTTCGAAGCGCCGGTGCGCATTTTGCTGCCGGATGCAAACGGGCGGCTGCACCTGGCTGTGAGCGAGGTGGACGAGCCGGCGCCGGCCAGCGAACTCGGGGTGGCAGCGTGGGCCTTTGACCATGGCCAGCCGGCCGGCCGATTCACCGAGACCCTGCCGACGGCGTCGTCGATGCACGTGCCGCTGCTGACGGCGCACGGTGCGGTCGGCGTGGTGAGCATCGCACTGAGCGCACAGCTGGCAACGACGCAGTCTGAATTGTTGAGCGGCCTGGTGAGCCAGGTGGCGCTGGCGGTCGAACGCGAGCAGCTGGCGGAGGCGGCGCAGCAGAGCAGCGTGTTAAAGGAATCCGAGCGTTTGTCGAAGACGCTATTGAACCTGATTTCGCATGAGCTGCGCACGCCGATCACGGCGATCGCCGGAGCAGCCAGCAGCCTTGTGGAGCCGCAGATCGATCGGGATCCGGTGGTGCGCGGTCAGCTGCATCACAGCATCCGCGCTTCGGCGGCGCGCCTGGATAAGCTGATCGAAAATCTGCTGGACATGACGCGCCTGGAGAGCGGCACACTGCGTTTGAATTCGGACTGGACCGACGTGTCCGACCTGGTGCATACCGTGCGTGAGCGCGTGGCTGACGAGCTGGCCGGCCATGATTTCATCGTCGAGGTTGAACCGGATCTGCCGCTGCTGAAGATGGATACTGTGTTGATGGAACAGGTCGTCTACAACCTGCTGCACAACGCGGCGATGTACACGCCGAAAGGCACGCGTGTGCGCCTGCGGGCGCAGTGTGAGGGGGGTGAGCTGCTCTTGACCGTGATGGATCGCGGGCCGGGCCTGCCGCGGGACGAAGTGGCGCGCGCGTTCGACAAGTTTCATCGCGTGAACCAGCAGGCGTCGACGGGGCTGGGGCTGGGGCTTTCGATCTGCAAAGGCCTGGTGGAGGCGCACGGCGGCGCGATCGCCGTGGAGAACCGGAGCAACGGCGGCCTGCGCGTGACGATTCGGCTGCCGATTGAACCGGTGCCGGAGATTCCGGACGGACATGATGAGTGAGAACACGGAGAAACCGATCGTGCTGGTGATCGACGACGAGTCGGAGATTCGACGCTTCCTGCGCGTGAGCCTGAGTGCTTCCGGCTACGAAGTGCATGAGGCGGCGACGGGTGAAGAAGGCGTGACCCGCGCAGCGCTGTTGCGGCCGGACGTGGTAATTCTGGATCTGGGGCTGCCGGACGTCGATGGGATCGAGGTGTTGCAGCGGCTGCGCGAATGGAGCCACGTGCCGGTGATTGCGCTGTCGGCGCGGCACGGTGACGCGGACAAGATCGCGATGTTGGATGCGGGGGCGAATGACTATTTGACGAAGCCGTTCAGCGTGGGCGAATTGATGGCGCGCATGCGCGCGGCGCGTCGCAACGCGCAGCCCGCGCCTGAATCGAGCGTGATGCAGGTGGGCGACCTGCGCATCGACTTCGCCAGCCGCGCGGTGACCGTGAGCGGCGCGCCGGTGAAGCTGACGAAGACCGAATATGCGCTGCTGCATCTGCTGGCCGAAAACGCCGGCAAAGTGCTGACGCATCGGCAGCTGCTGCGCGGCGCGTGGGGGCCGGAGTACGAGAACGAGACGCACTATCTGCGCGTCTACATGGGGCAGCTGCGCAAGAAAATCGAGACCGATCCGAACAACCCGAGGTACATCATGACTGAGTCTGGCGTGGGGTATCGGCTGATCGGGTGAAGAACTGCGTGGCGTCAGTGAATCTGATACGCCACGTCCGTGACGACCACGCGCGGCATGCGCTGGAGGGCCAGCTTGAAGGAGATGGACGTGTTTGCGTGCAGGGCCTGTTCGTAGAACGTGTCCATGAGCAGCTGGCCCATGACGACGTGGACGAAGCGGTTGGGATTCTTGTTGAGCAGCGATTGCACGTACGCAACGACGGTTTCACTCAGGTTGCGGTATGGGCAGGGCACGATTTCGAGGTCATGATTCAACTGGCCGAGGCGAGAGCACCATTTGCTGCGGATCGACTGAGTCTTGTCCGTGTCGTCGTCGATGTGAACGGCCACCCAGGGCATTTGCTGTGAGAGGGCGAACTCGACCATCTGCACCGTGCCGGCGTGCACGTCGTCGACGAGGACGAGCGTGAGCGTTTCCTTGGGGACGGGATTGACCGTTCGTTGTGCCAGGCTGAGCGTCTTCGCGACGTCTTTGTAGTGGCGGTGGATGCGAAAGAAGACCAGCACGAGGAACGGGATGATGATGACCGTGACCCATGCGCCGTCGGCGAATTTGGTGACGGCGAAGACGATCATGACGACGAAGGTCATGGCGGCGCCGAAAGCGTTCAGCAGCTGCTTGGCGCGCCAGTGAGGATCGTGGCGCAGTGCGCTGGCCTGCGGATTGGTCGAGGCGATCTCCTGACCCGGCAGCAGCTTGCCGATGCGCTGCCAGCGGCGCACCATGCCGGCCTGCGAGAGCGAGAAGCTGAGAAAGACGCCGATGGCATAGAGCGGGATGAGCATCGATGTGCGGGCGTGGAAGATGACCACGAGCGCGATCGAGGCCAGCGCCAGGCCGAGGATGCCCCACGAGAAGACCAGGCGGCTGCCTTTGAACGTGAGCTGGCGGGGCAGGAAGCCGTCGCCCGCCTGCAGAGCGCAGAGCCGGGGGAAATCGGCGTAGGCGGTGTTGGCAGCCATGATGAGGATGACGGTGGTGGCGCCGATGAGCAGCGAATACAGCAGCGTGCCGTTGCCATAGATCGTGCGGCTGAGCTGCGAGATGATCGTTTCAGTTTCTGAAGGGACGGCGCCGATCTGATTGGCCAGCAGCGTGATGCCGATGAACATGGTGCCGAGCAGCGCGCTCATGATGGCCATCGTGCCGGCCGCGTTGCGGCTGCGCGGTTCTTTGAACACCGTGATGCCGTTGCTGATCGCTTCGACGCCGGTGAGTGCGGTGCAGCCGCTGGAGAACGCGTGCAGGATCAGGAACAGGCCGATATTGGTGGTCTGGTGATGCAGCATTTCCACGCCGGCGACCTGGCCGAGGGTGCCGGTGAAAAAGCGATATGCGCCTGCAAGCATCGTTACGAAGATCATGGCCACGAAGAAATACGTGGGCACGGCGAAGACGCGGCCGCTTTCCTTGACCCCGCGCAGATTCAGCACCGTCATGGCCAGGATCGCACCGGCGGCGATTTCGACCACCCAGGGGCGCAGCACAGGCAGCGCTGAAGCCACCTGGTCGACGCCGCTGGAGATGCTGACGGCGACGGTGAGGATGTAGTCCATGAGCAGCGCTGCGCCGGCGATTTGGGCTGGGGCTTCGCCGAGGTTGTCGCGAGCGACGATGTACGCGCCGCCGCCGCCTGGATAGGCGAAGATTGTTTGGCGGTATGAGATCGTGACGATGATCAGCAGCGCGACGATGGCGAACGCGATCGGGACGGAGAGCCTGAGTGCGCCCGTGCCGGCAATGGCCACGGCGCTGGAAAGCACGACGAGGATTTCCTGCGTGGCGTAGGCCGTGGAAGAGAGCGCGTCGGAGGCGAACACGGCAAGGCCCACGCCTTTGCCGATGGTCTGATGTGCCGCGTCTTCAGAGGCGAGCGGCTTGCCGATGAGGATGTGACCGAGGTTGACAGCCATGAAAAAGTGAGGAAGTGATCGAAATATCGGCGTCGTGGAATCATTTCGGCTCGCAGCATATTTGAGGTGATGCTGGGATTCCCGAATGAATGAGGAACAACAAATATCACGTGACGCATTTGTCACTGCCCGGCGCCGGAGGAGTGCAATATTGAAAGAGGGGTGCGACTCCGGGCAGCGACAAGCGAAGACAATACGACGTTGCCGGTCAGAAAGACGTAAAGAAGGGGAGATAGAAGATAAGGAAAACGTAAAAACCGTTTGTAGAATTTCGGATTGGCCGATTTTTTCGTGAAAAAGACCGACCTGGTCAGACACAACAACTTACGATCACTTGCCAGACGCTTGCCAGACGATGGCGGCCGGTGTGCCGCCTTTGAAACGAAGGAAACGTCCCCGTTTTCTTATTGACATAATGAATCACTTGCCTGCTTTCCTCGCCGGCGCATGGGTGCAGACCGGCCGCAGCTTCGAAGTGCGCAGCCCGGCCACGGGCGAAACGATCGCCACAGTGGTTGACTGCGGGCCGGACGAGGCGCGCCGCGCCGCCGTCGCCGCGCATGCGGCGTTCCTGCAGTGGCGCGCACAGACGCCGTGGGATCGCGGGCCGATTCTGCAGCGCTGGGGTGCGTTGATCCTGCAGCACGAAGCGCGCCTGGCGGCTGGCATCGCCCACGAAATGGGCAAGCCGGTCACCGAGGCGAAGGGTGAAATCCGCTATTCGGCGATGCTGGCCACCGATTTTGCCGAGGAAGCCAAGCGCGTGTTCGGAGAGATCGTGCCGAGCCAGTTCGCGGACAAGCGCCTGCTGGTGACGAAGCGCCCAGTTGGCCCGGTGCTGGCGATCACCCCCTGGAACTTCCCGGCGCTGATGGTCATGCGCAAGGCGACGGCGGCGCTGGCGGCTGGCTGCACGGTGATCCTGAAGCCGGCCGAACAGTCGCCGCTCACCGCACTGGAGCTGGCGAAGCTGTGGGAAGAGGCCGGCGGCCCGCCTGGCACGCTGCAGGTGCTGCCGACCAGCGATCCGGCCCCGCTCGCGGCGACGCTGCTCGACGACGTGACCGTGCGCAAGCTGACGTTCACCGGCTCCACCGAAGTAGGCATCCTGCTGAACAGGCATGCCGCAGCGACGCTGAAGCATGTTTCGCTCGAGCTGGGCGGCCACGCGCCGTATCTCGTATTCGATGACGCCGACGTGGCACAGGCGGCGCGCGACGTGGCGGCGAGCAAGTTCCGCAACGCAGGCCAGACCTGCATCTGCACCAATCGAGTGTATGTGCAGCGCGGCATCGCTGACGCGTTCGAGGCCGAACTGGCGCGCGTGACGGCGGCGCTGCGCGTGGGCGACCCGCTGCAGGACGCCACGCAGATCGGCCCGCTGGTCGACGCGGCTGGGCTGGCGAAGGTGCAGGCGCACGTGGCCGACGCCGTGGCGCGCGGTGCGCGCGTGCTGACCGGCGGCCGGGCGCTCGGCGGGCTGTTCTACGAACCAACCGTGCTGACCGGCGTGACCGACGACATGCGCATCATGCGCGAGGAAACGTTTGGCCCGGTGGCGCCGGTGCTGCGCTTCGACGACGAGGCCGAGGCGATCGCGCGCGCAAACGACACGCCGTTCGGCCTGGCGGCGTACGTGTGGACGCGCGATGTCGGGCGCACGTTCCGCGTGAGCGAGGCGCTGGAGTACGGCATCGTCGGCGTAAACGACCCGGTCCCGTCGACGGCGCAGGCGCCGTTCGGCGGCGTCAAGGCTTCGGGCCTTGGCCGCGAACAGGGGCATTGGGGCCTCGAGGCGTATTTGGAAACGAAATTTACGTCGGTGCGGTTGGTGTAGGGGCGACGCTTGCGTCGCCCGTCGTCTGTCGTCGCCTTTTACGGCGCCGCAAAACCATAGCGCGCCAGCGTCGCCTGCCCGGCTGGCGAGAGCACGTAATCGACGAACGCGTGAGCGAGTGCGGGGTTCGGGCTGTCGGCGAGTGGGGCGATCGGGTAGGCGGCGACGGTGTTGAGCTCGACGGGGATGGGGATCGTGCGCACGACTTCGGCGTTGTCGGCGAGGACGTCGGTGGC
>CAXNFZ010000082.1:0-10546 GCA_964201495.1 Chloroflexota bacterium
AATTGCTGAACCCGCCGAAGACCGGATTCTGGTACACCTGCTGGATCATGCTGTCCGCCGGAAATAGCGTCGCCCGCATCCACATGTCCTCGATCACGAAACGCCCCTGCACTCCCGTCACCTCGCAACGCTCGACATTGTGCGCGCGCTTCAGATCGTAGCTGCTGGTGAGATGGCCGACAGCACCATTGACAAACTGCATGTTGATCGACGCAGTCGACCACATCCAGCGACCAGGCGCCTTCGTAGCAAAACACTGCACCTTCGCCACGTCACCGCAGTAGTAGCGCATGATGTCGACCGAGTGCGGATTGAGCGCCTTGAGATGGTAGTAGGGCGAATCAAGATCCTCCGGTCGTCCAATCCACAGCGCCATGTTGCAGAACAGCAGAGACCCGAGGCGCCCTTCGTTCTGCCACTGCTTCGCTGTGCGCGCAGCCGGCGTAAAACGATGATTCAGGTTGATCGCGTAGCACAGATTTTTCTGCCGGGCGAACGCGACCATTTCCTCACCACAGCGCAGATCATTGCTGATCGGCTTTTCGCCAAGCACATGGCACCCGGCTGCGAGCGCCTGCATCGTCGGCTCGTAGTGATCGCTGCTGTATTCGAAACCACCCGTGGTGACGCTGCATACATCCGGCTTGAGCGCAGCAAGCATCTCCGGTGCACTGGTGAACCACGGCACGCCAAAACGCTGGCCGACGCGCGCCGCTCGTTCAGGATCGCGGTCGCATACCCCGACGAGCTCAGCAAGCGGGTTGGCTTTGTAGATTTCGGAGTGCAGTGTGCCGATTCGGCCCAGGCCAATGACGCAGGTTCGCAGCATGATGTGTTTGGTGCCTACTCAGGCCGATCTATTTCTCATTGCGAAACACGCTGCTCCCACCGTTGCAGGCACGGGCAGAGCATCATTCGCAATTACAAATCGACGAGCCCGACAAGTGACTATCGGTCGTATCCAAGATCAGTGATCTCCTGATCGAACAGACCTTCGAAACGCGCAAAATCAATTCCACTGGTCTTCCAGCGGTACACCGCATCCGGCCGAGTGATGACGCGGCCCATGGGAAAACCGAGGAATTCCTCGAGACGGCGGCTGGCCTCTTCGTTTTTCAAAACGAAGTCTTCGAAGCGCACTTCGATTTTGCGCTTCGGCGCCGGCGTGGCGCGCACGATATCGCGCTGGTATTTCCAGCTGATGGCGCGGCGCATATGCACGTCGTCACTGACGGGCCGCTCGTACGGCACGCCGAAATCCGCCAGGTCATCGGTCAGGTGCGCATTGAGAATGCTGTCGCGCGGATCGCGCACCCAGAAGATGTAATCAATGTCCGGAAACATGCGCACGATCCATGGATAGATCAGCGTCGTCTCCGGCAGTTTCCAGCCGCGCGGCTCCTTACGAGCCAGCACGTGCCGCAGGTAGCGCTTCACGAGAAACTCGAAAACCGGGTCGATCGGCATCGTGTGCAGATTCGAAAAGTCCCAGCGATTGCCGCCGAGGTGCACGACGTGCTGCGCCATGACGCGGCATGCGGTGTACAAATCGTCCGGCGGCAGCATGTCGCCGGATTCGTTCTGCATCGCGCCCATGAATACGCCGCTGGCGTACAGTGCATGCGAGATGGCGCGCGTGCCGGAATGTCCTCGGCCGATAATAGTGATCATGTATCAAACAGTTCCTGGCGCGAAATGCGCAGGCTGACCTGCCAGTCTGCGCAACAGCACAGGCTGACTGATTTATCGAAGTGAACCATGCTGGCTCCTCGCCGAAGAAGACGAGAGCCAGCACGTTCACAGCTTCCCTACAGTTTCTTGGCGCCGCGCTGCGTCTGCAGTTCTTTAAGGTTGCGCTTCTGCTTGGCGTCCTTCGCCTGCAGTTTCGCGGCAGTCTTGGGCGAACCGATGTACATCGTGTTGTACGCCTCTTCTGAGCTCTTGAACGGCTCTTCACTGTAGCCGTGCCAGCCAAGGTTGGTGTAGATCGGGTTCGTGCGACCGGTCTGCTTTTCGCGCTTGGCGATGTGCGCGTGCATGCGCGCCGTGAGCATCTCGACGACGGCCGGCTCCTGCTCTGCGAGGTTGGTCGTTTCCCCCGGATCGGTGAGCAGGTTGTACAGCTCGACCTCGGGATGGAAGTGCACATCGGGTTCAAGAGCGCGAATGAGCTTCCACTGCGGCGTGCGCCAGCCATGCTTGCGCTGCCAGGTAGCTTCGGTGATGTACATCTCCGGCTCCATCACGCGCGCTTTGCCGTTCATCAGCGGCATCAGGCTGCGACCGTCGAACTTGATGCCGCTCTTGACGCCGAGGATGTCCAGAATCGTAGGCATCACATCTTTGGTCTGCACGATGTCGGGGATGCGCTTGCCAGCCGGCACACGCCCGGGCAGCCGGAACACCAGCGGCACGCGCAGTGTGCATTCATAGAGACCGTGATGATCGAAATAGTGTTCGTGATCCATCAGCGTCTCGCCATGGTCGCTGTCGATGACGACGAGCGTGTCATCCTCGAGGCCGAGCGCTGCGATTTCTGCAAACAGATTTCCGATGGCCGCGTCCATGTACGCGATCGCGCCGTCGTACTGCGCAATGACGTACTCCGCGTCCGTGCAATTCGGCGGGAACCAGCTGCGGAAATAATCTGCGAACGGTCGGAACTCGTAGACCTTGTCAAGCGAATGATTCTCCGGATCCGTTTCGTTGCCGGCGTAGAACATGCGCTCGAACGGCAGCGGCGGCAAATACGGCGAATGCGGATCCATGTGCCGCAGAAACAGGAAGAACGGCTTGCCGTCCTTGTCCTTCGCAGCAGCCGCAAGTTCCCGCAGTTCGGGGATGGTCACCTTGTTCAGGTTCTCCGCCTTCGGACTGCGTCCTTCATCGAAGCTGCCCCACCCCGGGAAGTCGAGGTATTTCTGGAATCCGCGCGAGGCCGGGTTTCCGCTGAAGCCGACGCACGTCGTCGCGTAGCCGTTCTCACCGAGCACCTCGGCCAGCGTCTTCACGTGCTCGCCCAGACCGCCCTTGTGTCGCAGCGCAACGACATCAGTGCTGAACACATCCATGCCGGTGAACATCGACGAGTAGCCCGGCGTAGTCGGAATGCTCGGGCTGAACATGCTGAACACCGCGCCGCCCTGCGCGAACTTATCGATGTGCGGCGTGGTCAGGCGCTCGTAGCCGTACAAGCTCATGTGATCTCGCAGCAGGCTGTCGATGCCGAACAGAATTAGGTTGGTTTTCTTTTTAGCCATGATTGTTAAGAAGCAGCGACTCCTCGGACCGATCAGGAGCCGAATCGTTGCTCTGTGTGCAGATCAGCGCGCGCCGAGCTGCTTGAGGATCGCATTCATATATCCGTAGCTTTCCGAGGCGATGCTGCAGACGGCCGGCAGCGAGTGATCCTTCGCACCGATCACCTCGAGCACGACCGGGCCGTCGTAGCCACCGTCGACCATCGTCTTGAAATACGCAACAAGATCGATGTCGCCGCGTCCGCACGCCTGCATGGCCGGCACGCCCGGGTTCGGGCCGCGTCCCTTGCAGTCACGAATATGCACGTGCTTGACGCGCGACAGCACCGCAGCGAGCGCCGGAGCAGGGTCCTCGTTCGCGCGGTGAATGTGGCTCGGATCCATGTCGACGCCGAACGCCGACGACGTGATCTTCTGCATCGCGCGCAGCGTCGTTGGCGTGTTGTAGACGCAGTTGCCGACGTGCGCCTTGCAGCAGAGCGTCACGCCATGCGCTGCCGCACGCTCAGACATCGCCGCCAGCAGGTCGGTCTGACGCTCGAAATCTTCCTCGACGTCCATCTTGCCGCCCGGGCCGACGTTGATGATCGGCACACCGATAGCCGCGCCGGCAGCGAACGCCTTCTCCAGTCGCTCCGGATCAAGTGAGGCGACCTCCATCGAGAGCAGCTGCAGGCCGGCATCACCGACGATGCGCTTGATGTCGTCCGCCTGCGACTGCCAGTCGTCGAGCACGAGATGCTCGCACATGCCCTTGATGGCGGAGAGTTCGATGCCGTCGTAGCCGGCGGCCTTGATATGTTGTGCTGCGGTGGCCAGGTCATAGCCGCCGAACAACACGGAATTCACTCCGAGTTTGATCATTGATATCTCCGCAAGTACCCGGCGCGCCTCGCCTGCGATGCCTCAAACCACGCTGCTCCTTCCTGCTTTGGAAGAGACATCGCGTGGTTTAGGACGAGAGGCCAACGGCCGGAGTCGTTGCTTTTCAGGTGTGATTAAAGGTCGATGACCTTGTGCGTTTCGAACGATTTGATCGCAGCCTCGATGATTTTCTGCACGTGCAGCGCATCATTGCCCGAGCCGTTGATCTGATCCCAGGGCGTCTTCACTTCGAGCTGATCGACCCACGCTCCAATGCGGCTCTTGAACGTTTCGGGGAATGCGCGCATGCCGCCGAGATAGCCATAGCTCTCGGTTTCGATGCTGTCACGCCGGAAGAACGTCAGCTTCTCGCAGGCTTCCTCCAGAAGAAAACGTCCCTGCGAACCGGATACGTCGCAGAACTCGAGGCCGAAGCCGCCGCCCGCGTCGTAGCTGCCCGTCAGGTTGCCGACCACGCCATTTTCGAATTGCAGCGCCACCTGCGCATTCGACCAGGTCACACGGTCCTGGCCGGCGATGGTGCGTCCCTTATTCATAAACGCGGCCACGCTCTTCACGTCGCCGCAGAAGTAGCGCATCACGTCGAATGAATGAGGGTGCAGCGCACGCAGATGAAACCACGGCGATGTCTCGACCGGGTTGTTGATCCACATGCGCATGTTGATCATGTGCAGCTTGCCGAGGCGTCCCTCGTCGATCCAGTTGCGCGCGCGCAGCGCTGCCGGCGTAAAGCGGTGATTCAGGTTGATGGCGTACGGCACCTTGTTGGCGCGCGCCACGGACACCATCTCCTCAGCTTCTTCCACGACGTTGCTGATCGGCTTCTCACCCAGCACCGGAATGCCGGCCTTCAACAGCTCGATCGTCGGCTGATAGTGATCGCTGCCGTTCTCTTCACCACGCGTGGCCACGCTGCAGCCGTCAAGCTGAATGCCCGCATCCAGCATCTCCTGCACGCTGTAGAACGCGCGCGCACCGAATTTCTTCGCAGCCGCATCGGCTTTTTCTTTGATCACGTCGCACACCGCGACGAGCTCGACCTTTGGGTTGTTCTTGTAAACGTCAGCGTGGATGGACCCAATGTTGCCTACGCCGACTACGCCTACTTTTAGTGTCATTTGTTTTCTCCTGTTTTTCGAATGGTGAGTATGGACTTTCACGCCATAACGCGAAAGTCGGTCGAATCGATGAAGAGCCGTGATGCCGATCACTCGACGAGGGCTGCGTCTCCGCGTCACGATCCGATGGCGATGCGCCTGCCTTCGTGCGCCGAACGATACGCAGCGAGAATGATTTTGATGCAGTCCTTCCCTTCGGACGCCGTGGCGATCGGGCCGCGTCGTCCATGCAGAAAATCGACGATCGGCCGCGCCAGCCCGCGGATGCGATCACCGTGCGGCGTATCGGCCGGCAGATCGAACACATCCCAGTCCTTCGCACCGGCGCGAAAAATCTTCAGCGCCGTGGCGCCAGGTGGCCGCGGCAGCGACGACGCCGGAGAATCGCCGAAGTTGTGCACGATCACGCCGCCATCGCCGTAGATTTCCGTAGTCGACTCCGCAGCCAGCATCGTCGAGCTGTTGATCAGCACGCCCATCGCGCCGCCAGCGAAGCGGAGCAGCGCCACGCCGTTGTCATCCGGCGCAGCATCCGTGACGACGTTGTCGATTTCAGCCATCACACTCACCGGCTTGCCCATCAGCCAAAGCAGAAAATCCGCCGCATGCGATGCGTCATCCATGAACATGCCCATGTTCTGAACCGGATCGATGTGCCAGTTGCCAGGCTTCGCCCATTCCTTGTTCAGCAGCATCGGAATCGCATGACGACGCTTGACGAGGAACACTTTGCCGATCGCCTGCTGCTGGAGCAATTCGCGCATTTTCAAATTGACCGGATCGACGCGCATCTGATACGCCATGGTGAACGGCACGCCAGCCGCGCGAACCGCAGCGTCGATGGCATCGCAGTCCTCGAGAGTAAGCGCCATCGGCTTCTGCAGCACGATCGCCTTGCCCGCACGCGCAGCAGCGATGCAGTGCGCAGCGTGCATGTTCGTCGGGCTGGCCACGATGACGGCGTCGATGTCGGTGCGCGCAATCAGCGCATCAAGCGACGTCTCGAACTGCAGTCCGAACTTCGCACACTGCGCACGGCCGCGTTCCTCGTCGGCGTCCCACGCCGCCACGACGAGCGCGTCGTCGAAGCCGGCGATCACGTCCACATAGGCATTCACATGCCCATGTGCAAAACTGATCACCCCGATTCGAACCCTGGTATTGTTTATCGCATCCATTTTGTAGTCAGCCTGTCTAAGTGAGTCGCCAAAAGTTCTGGCGGCAGATTCGCCTCCCCGCTTTGCGGGGGAGGCGAATCTGCCGGACAAAACTTATGAACAGGAACTTAGCCGGCTGCATTTTCTCCGTCGCATGCAATTTGGGTAGAACGCAGCAAAGCTGCCCTTCACGCCTGAACCTCGCACCGCCACCGATTCCATCGCCGCCGCGCTTTGAGCGCCGCTGCGCGAATTACATCCCTTTGCGCCTGCGCATGATTTCGTACGGACCGGAACTGCCGTACAGAATATAGTGCTCGCGAATGTAGTCGTCCAGAATTTCTACGCCGCTGCTCTTGTTCGCATCATTCGGTTCCTGTGCTCCTTCGAACATGGAAGTGAGAAACAACATCGGCGGCTTCGCCCGTTCCAGTTCGCGCACGATTTCGCGCTGCACCGGCTCGGTTTCGATCAGGCCCGGATGCATCTCGTGGTACCGCGAAACCGCTGGTCGATCGACCAGAAAGTACGACATCACGTCATTCGCGAAGACCTTGTCATGATTCTTCAAACCGAAATAGATCGGTTCACCGGGCTTGAGATAAAACGTCGACGCCAGATATACATTGAGCTGCCAATCCTCAATCGGCAGCCCCCAGGCTGCCTGTGGGCCTTTGCGCGAACGCGCCGCCAGCGCCTCGCGCGCAGCACTCCGATCACGAACCGTGAACCAGCTGTCCAGTGGCTCGATCAACAGCGCAGCGATCAGCGTGATGATGACCATGCCGGTGATCCACTGCGTCAGCCGGCCGAAGCGCTGCGCGATCCGCCAGAGCGCCGGCAGCAGCGGCAGAGACAGCATAAAAAAATGTACGGTGTGAATCAAATCCGAGCGCACGCGCGCCTGGTTGAATCCGAACAGACCAAAAAGCGCCACCGCAAGCATAGCCAGCGCACGCGCGCGTGACGTGCGATCCACAGGCCGCGCCAGCTCAAATATCGCTGCCGAGATCGAGAGTCCGTACACCACGAACGGCGCATAGAACGGCAGCCTGTCCACTGCTCCGGTAAACGCGGGATACGGCAGATCACGCACGCGCGGAAATTCCGTCAGCGGAAAAATCAACAGCTGCGTCGCAAGTTCGTGCAGGTTCACCTGCACGGCAAAAAATGCCGTCACCGGCATGACGATCGCTGCAGCGCCAACGACGAAGCGCCCCCAGCTGCGCAGCCAGTCGACCAGGCGCTCACGCGCAAATGCTCCCTCGACGATGCGCATCACTGCCAGGCTGACGCCCAGATACGCAGCCATGTCATGCCGAAACGCAAACGCCACACCGAAAAGCGCACCTGCCACAAGACTCCAGCGCACGTCTTCACGACCGCGCAGAAATGCCCACAGACATGCGGCACTGAAAAGCAACCCCTGAAAAATCGGGTACGAAAAGAAACCATAGAACGTGAACCAGATCAGCGACATGCCCCAAACCGGCAGCGCCGAACGCGTGCCTGCAGTGCGCGCTGCCAGCGCAGCAAATGCCAGCGCCAGCAGCGCACGGGTGAGTATGTCCCACCAGCGCGCCGCCAGCACAGACTTGCCCACGATGCTGAACAATCCGGCGAGCACATAGTACTGACCAGGACTGTACTGAGTCCAGAAATCCCGATACGGAAGTTCACCACGCATGATGCGTGAAGCACCGAACAAAATGATGCCTTCGTCGTAGATATTCAGTGCTGCAAACAGGCCTGGCCGCTGCCAGAGCAAACCGACCACGACTGCGACGAGCGCAGCTGCAGCGTAGCGCACCACACGCGATGCAGCTGCACCACGAACAACCTGCGGGATCCAACGAGATGTGTTCACGTGGCGCTCGACTATACGTACATTTTCGAAACGCATCAGGCCAGTCGATCTTCGTTCGCACAACTCGCTATCTTTTCCTGGTGAGGGAAGGAATCGCGTGTTTTACAGGACAGGTCGATCCGGAACTGCGGCATCACACACTTTGCGCCGATGCCCGACTCACCGCTGTGCACAGATACCCGTGCGCGGCGGTGAGCCGAGGTTCGTAGAACGTAACTACTCAGGCCTAAATCAGTATTTCCCGCGAAACGCGCTATTCCTTCCCCCGAAGGGGGAAGGAATAGCGCGTTTCGCGTTGGAAAAATGGATGGCCTGAGTAGTTACCATAGAACTCGTAAGACTCATAGAGCACGAAACAGCAAACTCAGATGCCCTTCAACTCGAGCTCTTCGGCGCGGTGACAGGCCACCAGGTGACCATCCGACATAGACTGAAACTGCGGTATTTCGACGCGACAGCGATCGATCGCATATTTGCAGCGCGGGTGAAACGCACAGCCACTTGGAAGGTTCGCGAGGTCCGGCACTTCACCAGAAGACACCACGCGCTGCGTGCGCGCGCGATGCGACGTGCGCGGCACTGCCGACAGCAGCGCTTCGGTGTACGGGTGACGCGGCCGGCCGAGAATTTCAGACTTGCGGCCGAGTTCGACCATGCGGCCGGCGTACAACACCGCCACACGATCACACATGTAGCGCACGACGTTCATCGCGTGCGTGATAAACATGTAGGTCAGGTTGTACTGCGACTGCAAATCCTTCAGCAGGTTCAGAACCTGCGCCTGCACCGATACGTCCAGCGCTGAAACCGGCTCGTCCGCCACGACCAGGCTTGGCTTCACCACCAGCGCACGAGCGATGCCAATGCGCTGTCGCTGTCCACCTGAAAAACTGTGCGGATAACGCTGCAGGTGCTCTGAACGGAGGCCAACCTGTTTGACCACTTCCTCGACACGATCCTGCAATTCACGGCCGGACGCCAGGCGGTTCACCAGCAGCGGCTCTCCGACAGTGTCGAGCACGGTCATACGCGGATTCAGCGAAGAATATGGATCCTGAAAAATCATCTGCGCGTTGCGGCGCAGCTGACGCAATTCCGGGCCATCGAGCTGCATCACAGGAACTTTTTGTCCCTGGATGCGCAGATTGACCTCACCTGAAGTTGGCTCGTACAAGCGCAGCAGCGTGCGACCGAGCGTAGTTTTGCCGCTGCCGCTTTCACCAACGATGCCGAGCGTCTCGCCCGGCTGCGCATTCAAGCTGATGCCGTCGACAGCTTTAACGTATCCAACGGTCCTGCGCAGAAAGCCTTTCTGCACCGGAAAGTATTTCTTCAGGTTGATGATTTCGAGCAGCGGTTCACCAGAGAGGATCGAAGACTGCGGCTTCGCTGCGGGCGTTTCGGTGGGAGTTGAGCTCATGCGTTCGTCCTTTTACTCCGTGTACTCCTTGTACAGGAAGCATGCGACCTCGTGCGTAGGTGAGGCGCGATACATCGGCGGACGCTGCACGTCGCACACATCCTTGATGCGATGCTCGCAGCGCGAATAAAACGGGCATCCCCTGTGCTCGGAGAACGGACTCGGCAGCGTGCCCGCGATCGGCTCGAGCCGATCCTGACCGCCGTCGATGCGCGGGATGCTGCGCCAGAGCGCCTGCGTATATGGATGCAGCGGCTTCTCGAACAGCTCGTCACGCGAGGCGCGCTCCATCACCTGCCCGAGGTACATCACCATGATGTCGTCGGCCATTTCGCCGACGACGGCGAGGTCATGGCTGATGTACATCATCGACATGCCGAATTCCTGCTGCAGCGATTTGAGCAACTCAAGAATCTGCGCCTCGATGGTCACGTCAAGTGCCGTCGTCGGTTCATCGGCGATGAGCAGCTTCGGGTCGCAGGAAAGCGCCATGGCGATCATCGCGCGCTGGCGCATGCCGCCGCTGAGCTGATGCGGATAGGCATCGACGAGTCGATCCGGCTTCGGAATGCCGACGCGGCCAAGAAGTTCAATCGCGCGCACGCGCGCCTTCTTCTCGTCCATATTCGGCACGTGCAGCAGGATCGCCTCGATGATCTGGTTGCCGATCGTGAAGACCGGGCTGAAGGACGTCATCGGCTCCTGGAAGATCATCGCCACGTGCTTCCAGCGAATGCCGCGCATTTTTTCGCCGCTCGCCTGCAGCTGGAGAATTTCGACGTCTTCTCCAGGCTTGCCATCGTCATTAGAGACATGCAGACGGATGCTGCCGCCGATCA
>CAXNFZ010000083.1:0-10524 GCA_964201495.1 Chloroflexota bacterium
ACATACAGCGAAACGTAAAACACGATCACCCCGGACCACAGCAGAGAATCGATGCGGTCGAGGATGCCGCCGTGGCCGGGAATCAGGTGACCGGAGTCTTTGGCATTGGCCTGGCGCTTGATCATGGATTCGATCAGGTCACCGAACACGCTTAATGCGCCGACCAAAGTGCCAGCAAGCAGCCCGGCCGGCCAACCGACCGGCCCGGCGGCGCCGATCGCTGCGCCGGCCGCTGCACCGGCGAGCAGCCCGCCGACCCAGCCCTCCCATGTCTTGCCCGGGCTGATGCGCGGCGCCAGCTTGTGCCGGCCCAGGCTGCGGCCGATGAGATATGCACCGCTGTCCGTCGCCCACGTCGCGCCAATCGCCAGCCCCAGCCACCACACGCCGTCGGCCAGCACCCGCAGCTCCGCCAGATGACCCGCAGTCCATCCCAGATACAGGCCGCCAGCGAACGCCAGCGCCCAGTCCCCCACACGCCGGTCGGCGTGTCGCAGGTGCAGCGCGAACGAACCCATCATCACCAGCGACAGCGCCGGCAACAGAAGCGGCAATTCTGGGAAACGCACGCCGGCAAACACAGCCAGCGTCGTCAGCGCCGTCACACGCACAGATGACTGATGTCCCGCTGCACAAAACAGCGCATTCAGCTCACGTGCTCCGATCAAGACGACCACGGCGAAAAACGCAGTCCACCATGGATCACCGAGCACGACGGCGGTGAGCGTAGGCACGGCAAAGAGAAGCCCGCCGAAAATGCGGACGGTGAGGGTATTGGATTTTGACACGTCGATAACCGATCCTATATATCCCGATTCGTAACTACTCAGGCCTAAATCAGTATTTCCCGCGAAACGCGCTACTCCTTCCCCCTTCGGGGGAAGGAATAGCGCGTTTCGCGTTGGAAAAATGGATAGCCTGAGTAGTTACCCCGATTCTATGTAACTGATCGGGGAGTGACTAAACTCAAGGATATTCCGCGAATCACGGCATCGCAGGTGCAGCGGGCGCATCCGGCGTTTGGGGCGAATGTCATCAGAAGACGCGGAGACTCGTCGACATGCACGGCAATTGATTGATTGTTGGTGCAGACGCATGTGGTACTCGACCGCCCCTCTCCACCAGGATTTCGCGCGCCGCGTCGAACCTGCTCCCTCCTATAATCATTGCGTCATGAAAGCCCTGTTGTCCGTTTCCGACAAAAGCAATCTCGTGGAATTTGCTCAAGGCCTGCACACTGCTGGCGTTCAACTGATTGCCAGCGGCGGCACTGCACGTATGGTGCAACAGGCCGGCCTGCCAGTCACCACAATCGAGGCATTCACCGGCTCACCCGAAATTCTTGATGGCCGCGTGAAGACACTGCATCCGCGCGTGCACGGCGGCATTCTGGCACGCGATACGACGACGGATCGCGAGGATCTCGAGCGCATCGGCAGCGCCATGATCGACCTCGTCGTCGTCAACCTGTACCCATTTCAAAAAACCGTGGCGCAGAAGTACGTCACGATGCAGGACGCGATCGAAAACATCGACATCGGTGGCGTCACTCTGATTCGCGCCGCAGCCAAAAACTACGAGCGCGTCGCCATCATCTGCGATCCGCTCGACTACGAACTGGTGCTGCGCGACATTCGTCAGAGCGGCGCCGTCACGCTCGAAACGCGTGAAGTGCTGGCGCTCAAGGCGTTCGCACACACCGCTTCATACGACGCAGCCATTCGCGATTACCTGATGAACGTGCACGCCGACGGCTCGCAGGTGGCGTCGCTGACTCTGCACAAGCTGCAGGATCTGCGCTATGGCGAGAACCCGCACCAGTCAGCCACGCTGTTCAGTATGAACGACGGCGTCGACGGCCCGCTCGGCGGACGGCTGCTGCAGGGCAAAGAACTTTCCTACCACAATTTGCTCGATCTCGACGCGGCATGGCGCGCGGCAATTCAGTACGATGCGCCGACGGCGGTGATCGTCAAACATCTTTCGCCGTGCGGCATTGCCTCGGCAAATTCGCTCGACAAGGCGTTTGCCGCAGCGTATGCCTGCGACAGCGTCTCGGCGTTCGGCGGCGTCATCGCCGCCAACCGCGCCATCGACGCGCGCATGGTCGAGGCGATGGGTGACCTGTTCGTCGAATGCATCGCCGCGCCCGGCTTCACCAACGAAGCGCTCAACCTGCTTTCGAAGCGCAAGAACTGCCGTCTGCTCGATATGGAAAGTGCGCCCAAGCTGAAGGACGGCTACGAATTCCGCTCGATCACCAACGGCATGCTGCGTCAGAGCATCGACGCCGGCGATCCGGCGGATGCAGCGTGGAAAGTTGGCGGCGCAGCTGCGCCGAACGACGCCCAGATGCGCGCGCTGCGCTTCGCCTGGAACGCTGTACAGCACGTGCGCAGCAACGCTATCGTCTTCGCAACCGAGTTGCCCGATGGCACGCTCACCACTGTCGGCATCGGGGGCGGCCAGCCCAATCGCGTCGACTCAGTGCGCATCGCAGTCGATCGCGCTGGCGCAAATGCGCGCGGCGCAGTCATGGCCAGCGACGCATTCTTCCCCTTCCCCGACGGCGTGCAAACGGCTATCGCTGCCGGCATCGTCGCCATCGCTCATCCCGGCGGTTCGATGCGCGACACAGAGTCGATTCAGGTCGCTGACGCCGCCAGCGTGCCGATGCTCCTCACAGGCGTGCGGCATTTCAGGCACTGAAGATAGTGGACAGTGATAGCCGATAGTGATAGTGGATAGTGGATAGTGATAGTAGATAGTGCGCTCTGCGCCTGCTGACTATCACTATCGGCTATCACTATCCACTATCACTATCCACTCCATTCCCCACTCACCGCGCATAAATCGGATTCGAAAAAATCCACCCCACCCTGCGGCCGCGCCAGCTCCGATACACTTCGACGCGCCATGCGCCCGCCTCAAGCGACTGCAGCTCCAGCTCGTTATCGGCGGCCTGAGCCATCACACGACCATTGCACAATAGTCGGATCGTCGCCGAGCGCGGGCATTTCACCCGAAAGCGAATCATGCCAGTGCGTCGCAGCTCACCACCCATCTCGGCACGATCCTGGCCGTTGGTCGCCGTGAAGCGAAATCCGCGCGTGTCGCCGGCCATGTCGTAGCCGACGAACCCACATCCGGCGCGCAGCGCGTTCAGCAGCAGCCGCTTGTCGGTTTCGAAATCACGCGTCAGCGGCTTCTCGAGCATCAGATGATTGTTCACGGAGCGGAACAAATACTCGTACGGCAGCACTGCGCGTCGCACAGGCCCGATGCCGAAAACCGCGCCATGCGCATCGCTGTTTCCGACCACCGCCACACGCCGACCTTCGACATGCAACGAGTCCAGCAGCCGTAGCACACCGGGAAACGGGCCGCGAATCGCAAGCCACGGAACGAGGGCGTACAACACCGCTGCCGGCCAGCCGGACAAACGCGATTTGAACTCGCTCATCACGTTCCAGAGTTCGATGCCGGTGAAGTCGCGCAGCGGCCAATCCTTCCAGCCGAATTCTTCGTTCTCAAACGACAAACCACTGGCATATTCAATCGGATGCGCCAGATATGCGGCCCCGCCGCGCTCGTTCGTCCGCCGGATCAAATCCTGCGGGTTCGAGGCGTAGGTCGACATTTCGCACTCGGCCCCATAAATCAGACAATGGCTTGCCTGCGGCCGCCGCCGGGCGTGATGCACTTCTTCGCCCACCAGCACCATGACGCCGTGGTGATACCCCTCCGGTCCGCGCACGTGAACGTTGTGATCGGTCACGATCACTGCATCGAGGCCCGCACGCGCCGCGATCGCAGCAATCGACTCGTGGTACTCCACACCGTCAGAATACGGCGTGTGCATGTGGCAGTTTGCGACGACCTCAATCACGTGGGAATTTTATGCGAACCCGGGTTTCATTTTCAAAAATGGTAACTACTCAAGCCTAAATCAGTATTTCCCGCGAAACGCGCTATTCCTTCCCCCTTCGGGGGGAAGGAATAGCGCGTTTCGCGTTGGAAAAATGGATGGCCTGAGTAGTTACCAGAAATGTCATTTCAGAAATGTCATGGAGAGTCGGATGCGCCCTCCTGCAGCGACTTCATCGATTCTTTCATCGATTCGTAGAGCGGCAACGGCGTAAAGTCCGGCTCGACCATGCGGAAGTAGTACATTGAATCGTTCGCGCGCGAATCATCAGCCGGCTTGAAAAACCAGATCGACATTGCGCGCACCCAGGGCCACTCGCGCCGCGCGCGCGCAATCACCTGCGGCACGAACCGCGCCTGATCATCGAGCGAGACCATGCCGTACCGGCCGACGCCCGCAATTTTTTCGGGCTGATCCGGAACCGCGTTCCAGTTCACTTCGGACAGCCACATCGGCTTACGCGCATCGCCGTTGCGCACCATGATGTCTCGCATCAGCATGTGGCGTGCGACGTTGGTCTCGAGCGGGCTGAGCCGCGAATCGCCCGGCCCGGAGAACAGGCCGTAGCCCTGCGCAGCAGCGACGTCAAAGCAGCGCGCTGCGCCAGCGACGTACATGCGCTGCAGGAAAATCAAATCACTCAGATCGCGCCCATCCTGCGCCACCGTCGGCGCCAACGCCGCCGCCACCACGATCGCATCCGGATCGACAGCCTTGATGCGATCGTGCGCCAGACAGAGCAGGCGCGCATAATCTTCCGGGTTGACGCGCTGGTTCCCCCACTCCGGGAAGATATTCGGTTCGTTCCAGATCTGATAGTAGCGAATGCGACCCTTGTAGCGTGCCGCCACCGCACCGACATAGTCAGCGAAGCGCTCGAAGCGCGCAGGCGGCCCGAAATCACCCAGATCCGCGTAGCTTTCATGCGCCCACTGCGGCGGCGCATCCAGCCGCGCCAGCACGGCGATGTCGCGCTGCTCAGCCAGTGCGACGATGTTGTCGTACTTGGCCCACGCACTGATCGCGCCGATCTGCGGATTGCGCCGGTCTTCGAAGTCGCCGGGGCCGTGTACTTCGATGTCCGCCCACGGAAATTGCTGGCGGATGAACGTAAAGCCAGCATCACGAATCATCTGCAACTGCCTCTCTCGCTTGATCGGCTCGACTTCCTGCTCAAGAAAGGTGTTCACACCCAGCAGATGCTCCGGCAGCAGCGCCGTGTCTACTGCTTGAGCATCGAGCGCCAGCGCAGGCCGTGCCTGCTGCAGCGCCAGGTTCCAGAGTGCACGCAGCTGCGGCAGCCGGCCGGTCTCGCCGGTCACGCCTTCAAGCTGCCGCGCCGTGCCCGGCAATACGAACCAGACGGCAAAAGCAGCAACGACAAATAGCACAGGAACGAACGGTCGGCGAAAATTTCGAGCCCACATACGCAATTCGTGAATCGTGACAATTACTCGGACCCAGATCGACTTCTACCGCAACCACTCAGGCCGATCGATTTCCCATCGCAAAACCTGCGGGAAATATCAATATCAAAGCAGATGTAACTACTCAGGCCCAAATCAATATTTTCCGTGAAACACGCTATTCCTTCCCCCGAAGGGGGAAGGAATAGCGTGTTTCACGTTGGAAAACTGGCTGGCCTGAGTAGTTACAAGCAGATCAATGCAGATCAAAGCCGATCAAAGCCGATCCATGGTATTCAGATACTTGCGCCAGGCTTCGTTGTTCGCCATCGTGAGCAAAGCCATGGCCCAGAAGCGCGGCCGATGCGGATGTGTGAGCAGCTTCATGCCGGCTTCGTCCGGCGTCTTGTTGCCCTTGCGTCGATTGCACGGCCCACACGCGGCCACGACGTTTTCCCATTCGGTGCGGCCACCGCGGGAACGCGGAATTACATGATCGATCGTCAAATCCTCACGGCTGGGCTGGATGCTGCAATACTGGCACATGTAGCTATCGCGCAGCA
Organism: Chloroflexota bacterium; assembly: GCA_964201495.1. Lineage (GTDB taxonomy): Bacteria > Chloroflexota > Anaerolineae > J036 > Brachytrichaceae > CANJQH01. The sequence continues at coordinate 5,898 of CAXNFZ010000083.1, forward strand.
ACAGCGTGCGCCGCGACAATGGCAGCGGCAAGTTGTGCGGCACTCGTACGTAGTTCAGCAACCGGATCACCACAGGCGCTTCGATGCGAAAATGCTCACTGCGAATCCACGTGTCCGACGCCTCGATCATCTCCGCACGCTGCGACAACAGCAGGTGCACCGCACGCGCCACCGGAATCACGCTCAATGGTTCATACGTCACATTGAGCACGAGCACGCGTCGCAGCGACGGGGCCTGACTGGAATAATTAACCGCGTCTTCTTTCTCGTCCCCTTTCATGGCATTTCGCCATGATTTACGCGCGAATTGTAGGGCAGTTTCGTGAGAGCAGCTCGGGAAGCCAAAAGGGGCGAATTTCGACAGCAGATTTGTCTCACGCGAAGGCGCGAAGAACGCGAAGGAAAGAGCTTGTGATGGCTTTTCCGCTCCTTCTTTTGAGGAAGGTTCTTCGGCGACGGAATTCAGATCTCTTCGCGTTCTTCGCGTTCTTCGCGTGAGAAATGCATTCGCGCCTTTTGGCGAATGCACCCCTCGGGAAGGAACTCGGGAAGGGCGCATCCGCAGTTTGGGGCAGAGATCGCAGAGAGGACGGAGCAAGCGGAATTTCGCGCGGAGACGCGTTTTTTGGGGAATGCATTTCTCACGAGAAGCCGCGAAGAACGCAGACAATCTCCCGGATACAACCGCATGGAACCTCACAAGGGAACACGGGTTGGGGATCAGATGTCAGGGCATGCGAAATACCTGTGAGATGCGTGTCATTCGGGCGCCGCACCGTGAAGCTGGTGAGCATTTCCCTGTCCCCTGATCCCTGTCCCCTGATCCCTGTCCCCTTGTGAGGCCCCTACACCCCCTGCCTATTCCACCATCGACCGACTCAGATTCACGATGTCGCCGAGGACGCCGCTGGCGGTCACTTCCTGGCCGGCGCCGCGTCCGCTGACGGTGAGCGGATTGTCCGTGAAATGGCGCGTGTGAAAGACGACAACACTATCGGACGTGCGCGACGTGCCGAGTTTGCTGGCAGGATCGGCGCCGACGAAGCCGGCTTTGAGTTTGCCGTTCTCGATCACAGCGGCGTAGCGCAGCTTATGACCGTCCGTCGTCAGCTCGGCCACACGGTCAGCCATCGGCCCATTGAGCGAATCGACGTCGCGCATGAAGTCGTCGACGCTGAACTTGTCCATCTGCTTCGGGTAAAGCGATTCGACTTTGACGTTCTTCATCTCGAGGCGATAACCGAGCATGCGTGCGAGGATCAGTGCCTTGCGCGCCACATCGAGGCCGCCGAGATCCTGGCGCGGGTCGGGCTCGGTATAGCCGCGCATCTTCGCGTCGCGCACAGCATCACCGAATTTCACGCCGGCCTCGAGCTGCGAGCACACATAGCCGAGCGTGCCGCTCAGCGTGCCCTCGATGCGATGCACCGTGTCGCCGGAATCCAGCAGCGTGCCCAGCGTAGAGATCACCGGCATCGCTGAACCGCAGGTCGTCTCCCACCGCGAGCGCTCGTCGGCGATCGCATCCCACCACGACAGTTCGCCGGCGAGCGGAATCTTGTTCGCCAGCACCACACCGCATCCGCGGCGCCGGGCCTGAATCAGCGCCGGCACCGTCGCGGCCGACGCGGACGTATCCACGACGATGGCGTTCTTCGGCAGCGCCGCGACCATCGCGCGCATATTGGCGCGTGTAGCTGCAGTCCCAGGCAGCCGTCCGGTGTCGATCTTGGTCTGCAGCGCTTTTTGCAGCGCTGCATCGCTCAGCGGCTTTTCGCTCGTCAGCGCACCTGCGCTGTCGGCGATGCCGATCACATCGAGCTTCAGGCCGTTGCGACTGCGGTGCAGCACGCGCGCCTCGAGGATTTGCTTGAGCAGTGCGCGGCCAACGCCGCCGAAGCCGAGAAAGAAGATGGGTTGTTTGTGCATAGTGTTGAAAAATCCCACGATCGCCCCAGTCCGAAAAAATTGCGGAGATCAGGTCGGTGCGATCTCACGAAGTGAATGATCAGGCGCGCGCGACCTGCGCCAGCGCCGTCACGAAATCATCGACTTCCTGTTCGGTGTTGTAGTGCGACAGGCCGATGCGCACCATGCCGCCGCTCTCCTCCACACCGAGTCGCTCCGTCAGGTTGATCGCGTAATAGTTGCCGTCCCACACGCAAAAGCCGCGTTCGCCCAATGCCGAGGCTGTGTCGTGCGGATGCTGGCCGTCGATTCGAACGGCGATTGTCGGCACGCGCTCCGCAGCACGCTCCGTCTCGCGGATGCCGAAGAAGCGCAGATTCGGAATCGCCGTGACGCCGTTAATCAGCCGTGTGCACAGATCCTGTTCGTACACCTGCGACACCTGCATGGCGGCGTGCAGCTTTTCTGCGCGCGCGCTGCGCAACGTCGGCCCACGGTACTCTGCGCCGGTTCGATCTGCCAGCCACTCAAGATATTCCATCACGCCGATCAGGCCATTCTGGTTTTCAAGGCTCTGCGTTCCCGTCTGAAATTTGTGCGGCGGCCGCGCATCAGCCGGGCGCACCTTGTACGCCGGCAAACGATCGAGCAGGTCATACTTTCCGTACAGCATGCCCTGGTGCGGGCCCCAGAATTTGTACGGCGAACAAGCAAGGAAATCCGTGTCGAGATCCTGCACGTCGATCGGCACATGCGGCGCACCCGCCACGGCGTCGATGAACGTCAGCGCTCCAGCCGCGTGCGCCATGCCGATGATCTGCTTGACCGGATTCAGCGTGCCGACGGCGTTGCTTACCAGACCGACGCACACCAGGCGCGTCTTCGCATTCAGATAGCGCTCGTAATCGTCGATCTGCAGCGTGCAGTCGTCGGTGTTCACATCGACGATGTTGACCTTCACGCCATAATCTTCGGCCATCAAATGCCACGGCGAAAAATTCGCGTCGTGATCCAGGCGGGTGAGAATAATCTCGTCACCCTGATTCAGCGTGCGGCCGATGCTGCGGCTCAGCGCGAACGCCAGGCTGGTCATGTTCTGGCCGAACACGATTTCATCGGCGCTGCGCGCGTTCACAAAATCTGCTCCAGCTTCGTGCGCCTGCTCGATCACCGCGTCGCTCTCGACGGAAGTGATGAATGCACCATGTGTGTTCGCGTTGCAGCGCTGAAAATAATCGACGATGCGGTCGATGCAGCGACGCGTGGTCTGCGTGCCGCCCGGAGCATCGAAGTAGACGAGCGAACGGCCGGCATGTTGCCGCGCCAGCGAAGGGAATTCGTTGCGGATTTCGTTGATGATTTCTGGATTCATAGTTCGTAACCAGAGCGACCTGCCGCCCCGCGACGTTTCATTCGGGAGTGATGCCGAAGAAACCACAGCAGGTCAGCAGGCTGCATGATGTACCGTAGTTCAGATTTCAAAGGGCGTGCGCTGCACGCGCGGAGATTTTGCCAGACGAATACACAAGTCCGCCATCTTCTCCACACACCAGCGATGCAGTTCCACACCACAGGTGTTGATGTCCATGTCCGGCGCCGGATTCAGAAAATCAATCACATACGGTTCACCGTCGCGAATCGCCCACTCGACCGTATTCATGTCATAGCCAAGCGCACGCACGAGCTGCAGTGAATCGTGAACGATGCGTTCATACAACGGCTGATCGAGATCATGCCGCATGTAGCGCCGGTTGACCGGATCGTACTTCGAGATATTTACATCGTTCTGACCGATGACCATGCAGTGCATGTAGTTGTCCCAGCGCACATATTCCTGCAGCATCATCGTGAGCATGCCGCTTTCGTTGTACCGCCAAAAAAGCTCGTCTTCGTTGTGCACGACGTACACACCCTTCCAGCCGCCGCCATACACGTCCTTCAGCACAAGCGGAAACCCACCAAGGTATTCGATGTGGTCACGCCACGGAATTGGATACTGCAAATTACGCAGGCTCTCGTTGTGCACGATCCCAGGCCGGTAATCCTTGTTCGGCAGCACCACAGTGCGCGGGGACTGCAAACCAAATTTCGTGGCCAGCGACGCCTGAAAAAATTTGTCGTCCGCCGTCCACATAAATGGATTGTTTACGATGTGCGCGCCCTGCAACAAAGCATTTTTCAGATACGTCCGGTAATACGGCACTTCATTTGAAATACGATCAACGATTACTGCATATTCGCACGGTTCGTCCATGCGTGTACCGCCCAGGCTCACATACTCGGCAACCACGCCCTCGTTGCGATCGTTCACTTCTTCGAGAAAGGCCGGTGGAAAAGACCACTCGCGACCGACGATCACGCCGATTTTCTGCATGTTTTTCCTCTAACCCGCAAATTGCATCACCGTCCTGCCCCAGCGACCACTCAGGCTGGTCTATTTTCAATCACAGACTCAGCCCCCACATTGCGCGACAACGCAACACAAGGATGCTGACGAAAACCAACGAAAGCCGACGCAGGTACAGAACATCACTGACTTCGGAATTGTAGTCGCACGGAGTAAATATGGGGTGCGCAGGTGCGCAGGGGTGCATACGCAGTTTGGGGCAAATTTTTGACAGAAGATATTTCTTACGCGAAGGACGCGAAGCCGCGAAGATTTGATGGCTTTTCGGGGAAGGCTCAAAATCCAATTGATGAAACCCGCGAAACACGCCAT